>NZ_LN614827.1:3767500-4067500 GCF_000953135.1 Legionella fallonii LLAP-10
AAGAGAGTGCCGAACCAATTTCTCCTGTTATGGGGAATCTCCTTCCTGTGCCGTCTATAACAACGAAAGCAGAAACAAAACACGCGGCGCCTCAAACAGAGCAAAATACACCACTAGTTCATGAGGATTTGAACACAGCCCCAGTCCCCCAGTCGCCCTCAGCAGAAGGGACTTTTTTGCAACCTAATAAAATAGATGATTGGAATAGCATAGTATCACAACTCAAATTAGCTGGATTGGCACTCAATGCAATTGAAAATGCAGAGTTTGTGGCTAAGAATGGACGAGATATTATTCTAAAAGTGGCCAAAGGCCATCAATCCTTATTCAGCCCAACAATTCTCTCGCGCATTGAAGCTGCTCTGGCCAATTACTATCAAACCCCAGTCAAAATCACTCTACAAAGTAATGATGCAGTACATGCAACACCAGCTCAACACAAAGAAAAATTAACTCAGGAAAAACAGCAAGGAGCAGAACAGGCATTACAGAATGATCCCTTGCTACAACAGATTAAAAAAGAATTTTCAGCCGAATTGGTCAAAAATTCTATTGTCCCGCTCAAAGATGACTTATAATATTAAAATTAAACCTAAATAGAAGAGGACGTGATGGATATTAATCAAAATCTTGGTAACTTGATGAAAGAAGCTCAAAAGATGCAACAACGCATGCAAGAAGCTCAACAACAATTAAGTCAATTAGTTGTCAGTGGCGAATCTGGCGGTGGCATGGTATCGATTAAAATGAATGGCCGACATGATGTTACAGAAGTCAAAATCAAACCAACACTAATGGATGAAGATGTTGAAATGTTAGAAGATTTAGTTGCTGCAGCAGTGAATGATGCTGTGCGTAAAATTGAAAAAGCATCTAAAGATAAAATTAGCCAATTAACAGCTGGTCTGAACATTCCAACTGATTTGATGGGTGGAGATAAAGGGGAATAAGCCTAACGATGGATACTCTAAGCCGCCTGGTAGACGCTCTTCGCTGTCTTCCTGGCGTAGGACCAAAATCAGCTCAACGTATGGTGTTTCATTTATTGCAACATCAAAGACAGCGGGGTTTGCACCTCGCTTCTTGCTTAGAGCAGGCAATGAATTCTATTGTTTATTGTGAACGGTGCAATAATTACACCGAGCATACGTTATGTAATTTGTGCCAGAATCTCAATAGAGACTCCTCTCTACTTTGTGTAGTAGAAAGCCCTGCCGATGTATCTGCCATAGAACAAAGTAACGCCTTTCAAGGTAAATATTTTGTGCTTATGGGAAAAATATCTCCTCTTGATGGACTTGGACCAGATGATATAGGTTTACCTAAGTTAAAAAACTTGATTATCCAGGAAGGAATTAAAGAGGTTATTCTTGCTTTAAGCCCTAGTGTTGAAGGACAAACTACTGTGCATTTCATTCATCAACTCTTGCGTGAGGAATCGATTAATATTAGCCAATTAGCTCACGGAATACCCTCAGGTGGGGAATTAGAGTTTTTAGATAGCAACACCATAGGAAGTGCACTCCGTAACAGAGCAGTAATTAATGTGTAGAATAAGCCCACGATATAATTATATAAAACTATGTATTTCGCTCTTGATATTATTCTTTTTTACAGGATTTGCCCACGCCTCTTTCCATAAAAGTCTGTGGCCTAAATGGGAAGTGCATAATCCTCTATCTCAAGAAGTTATTTCTCATAAACTCTGGCAGGAATTTCTTGATCGTTGTGTAATTACCAATGAAGAAAAAATTAATTTAGTTAATTATACCAAATTAACTCCGAATGACATAGATTTACTCAAAGAGTACATCCAACAAATGTCTCAGATTAACATAGATAATTATAATCGCCATGAACAACTAGCTTATTGGATCAATTTTCATAATGCCTTGACCATATATACCGTCGCGAGATATTACCCAGTGAGTAATATTCAAGAAATCAATATTTCACCTGGTTTATTCAGTGTCGGTCCTTGGGGAGCTAATCTAGTCACCATAGACAATAATGTTTTATCGCTTGACGACATCAATAATAGAATTATTCGTTCCATTTGGAATGATCCCCGTACCCACTATGCGTTAAATAATGGAACTATTGGCGCCCCTAATCTCAATAAACAAGCATATCAAGGTTTGACTATAGAACAGCAACTCAACGAAGCCGCTGTAACGTACATTAATTCGCTCAGAGGGGTTCAAGTCATTGAAGGTAAATTGATCATTTCTAAACTATATGATTGGTATGAAGAGGATTTTGGCGGAACCAAACAGGGGGTCATCACCCATTTATTGCAGTTTGCCCAAGAACCTCTGCTAAGCCAATTAAAACATACTAATAGCATTGATAGTTATATTTACAACTGGCATTTAAATAGTCCAGCTGACACTATTTCATGAAGAAGAACCAATCTATATCTTATTTTTATTTTTATTTATTATGCAATTTATGTTTCTTTGCTCTTCAGCTTATTCTTATATGCTCACAAAATAGCAGTTTCGTCGGTACCGTTGCTCTACCAGCCAAAATATACTTAGAACTTTTCGCTACATTAATCGTCCACATAAGTCTCTACGTGCTCTTATCATTAGTTCAAACCATTTTACTCATAGCCTTATTAAAAAGATCCTGGCATCATTTCTCCGTGGAACAATGGCAAATCATTATTTGGTCAATATTTGTTTGCGCCATTATCAGCGCCAATGTTTATTTTTTCCCTCTCAGTGTATTTAGCAAGTTATTTTGCCCTCCAATTCCGGTTGAAGTTATGTTAATCGTGTTATGCCTTTCATCTCTGGGGATAATTTTTTTATTACTCAATAGTCTTTGTTATCGCAAAAATCTATGTGCCGCGATCTTGGTGTCGGTTATCATTTCCATCTTTATCTTTACCAGTCATTATTTTGCTACGGAATCAAATCGAGAACAGCAATCTCAACCGAACATTATTATGCTAGGAATTGACTCATTAAGCCCGGAAAGCATTAATAAAGACAATATGCCATTTCTACATCAACTACTCAGCAATAGCATGCAATTTACCAACGCGATTAGTCCATTAGCCAGAACCTATCCTGCGTGGACGAGCATGCTTACCGGTTTATATGCGGAACATCATCATGCTGAAGAAAATTTAGTCCCTAAACAATTTATAGAAAGTAAAAAAAGTATTATTTGGATGCTAGATAAACAAGGCTATGACACCATTTATGCAACAGATGATCGAAGATTCAACAGCATTGATAAGGACTTTGGATTTAAACAAATTATCGGTCCCAAACTGGGCGTTAATGATATCTTACTAGGTACATTCAATGATTTTCCACTCAGTAACTTACTGATTAATGCATGTATCAGCGCACGATTTTTCCCTTATAACTACATCAACAGAGCCAGCTTTTTTTCCTATTATCCCAGCTCATTTGACAGCAAATTACGAAGCCAGTTGTCTCTATCACAAGACAAGCAACCGCTTTTTTTAGCGGTACATTTTACTCTCCCCCATTGGCCCTATGCATGGGCTGAATCGTCACCAGAAGAAGTGAACAATGAATTCAGTATCCTAAAACGTGCTCGGTTGTATCAAAGTGCGCTGCGCCGAGTAGACAAGCAATTCGCTTCATTTTTTAATTTTTTACAAAAAAATCATTATTTTCATAACAGCATAGTAATTATATTAAGCGACCATGGAGAGGTTATATATTCCCCCAATACACGATTGACTAATTATCAAAATTACCAAGGAACACCACCAAGCCGATTTGCTCAATACCTTCAGGATAAAACAGCAACGGTACTCAATAAAAGTGCGGGACATGGCTCAGATATATTAAGCCCCAAACAATATCACAGTGTATTGGCGTTTAATATTTACAAGAATGGCAAAAGAATAACGTCAAATCATAAAATAAATACGCGAATAGCTCTTATTGATATTGCTCCTACGATCCTTGATTTTCTTCATCTCAAAAATCAATACAGCATGGATGGTATTTCCTTATTACCAGCTATTCTGAATCCACAAGCCCAGTTGCCAGAAAGGGCTTTCTTTATTGAAAGCGGCATGTTTCCTAATCAACTGCTCTCCAAAGAAAAAGCCATGGAAATAGGAAAAGAATTTTATACGGTTAATCCCAACAGTGACGAGCTGGAAATCAAACAGAATAAGCTAAAGTATTTTGATGATCAAAAATTATATGGAATTATTAGCGGTAACTGGGTATTAGCTCTTTATCCAGACGATAGAACTTATATAGCAGTTATACAAAATCTTTCTAATGGAGAGTGGACCGACGATTTACACAGCACTTTTGCACAAAAAACACCTGCAAGTGTACTCTCTCAACAGCTTTATCATTTTTATGGAAAGAAATTGTTTCTCCCTCTTCCTTAAGACATATCGAAAAGATAATGTAGGTTGATCCTGCGTCCAGCCTACGTCTTAAATTGCCAACGTTGTTTATCCTCCCCCTTTTTAGCTATTTTGACTTAAAGGAGTAGTTTCTCCGGAATAGTTTCAATATACCGTATAATAAGCTCCTCATCCCCACTTAGCCACCACTGTTCCTAATTCTATCTTCTATTAAATTAAATAATTCCTCTACTCTGTTATTTGTGATGATTGTTTCACTACCATAAATGGCTATGATACGAAACACAGCATCACGATTACGACGTCCCGTATGTATGTGTTGTTTCTCTAAATCATAACCGTAAGGCTCGGTAGCAACATGTCTGATTTTCAACTCATTCCGCAAGGCTTCCATAACGCATTGCAATGCCTGCAATACCTGAGCAATCGCATTTTTTTCAGACAGACTTAAAGGAGGCAGCCATTCCAGAGGTTGACCTTTATTTATGGCAATTAATGTGTACAGTAAATAGCGACTGTCATTATTGGCGAAATAGCCATAGAGATCGAGACACTCCGTTGTAGTTAACTGTCCGTATAAAAGAACCATTTTCTGCGAAAATACGGATAACTTGTTTTCACCAGCAATATCATCTTTCACTAAACGTTGTTGTAATACCATCGCTGCGTCAATCAAACGATTCGGGTTAAACCAAAATTTATAAGCTAGGCCAAGATCATATAATCGTTCGAGAGTGACTTGTTCTTCACTTTCATGTGTATATTTCACCTTTACTGATTTAATTGCTAGTTGAATTAACTCTCTGAACTCTTCATCGACGTCTATCATTATTCCCTGCGGTAGTTCATCCCCATGAAATAAATAATCAACTTCTGGTTTTAAACCCTGTTGCAGGGCTGCGTTATATAAGCTTTGTTCTAATATTTCAATTTGATGATGTAATAAGCCAATTCGTGTACGGACCGAAACTAGTTTTTCGGGATGGATTAATTCTTTAAATAATTTATCCGGATATAGCTTGTAGATAAATAGGGCATTAACTAAATCAACTAATTTAGGCGAGGCGAAAAAGTCTAATGCTGATTGAAGCTGTGATGAGGTCCACTCATGAAATAAGGAAGACAACTCAGCCTCTTGAACATTATTTTCATTACAAAAATCGACTACGGCAATCAACCACATCTGTAGATTGTCTTGTCTAAATATCTTTTTGAATACTGCAGAATGCTCCCCTGCGTTGTTAGCAGTAGTAGGAGGGAAATGAGACAATCGATTAAAATAATAATAAAGAGAAGCTATTTCCTTGAGTATTTTACACTCTTCTTGATGATGGACTGTTTTATATAGCTGTTGCTTCAAGTGTAAAATTAAAGCATATTGTTGTTGCCAAGTCAGTGCTCTATCAGGCTCAGGTAATTCGATACGTTCTCTTGTTATAGAGGCATCAATTATTTGAAGATAATCAAGATATTTCTGAGATAAAGTATTACATAATGCATCGATCTCAGCAGAAAAAAGAGCGTGTTCTTTCTCATGTTGCACATATTTATTTAAGCGACTTTCTAATTGTTTTTGTTCGTATTTAATTTCTGCTATAGCCTTATATTCATCCTTAATAAGCCATTGCAATATATTAGGTGTATTTTGAGCCATCCTTGCCTCCTCAAAAAAGCATTTTCAAACCAATAAGACATGCCCCTAATTTAAACATAACATCAAAATAAAAAATTTACTTGCCTTTTATTAAACAAATTGTTCAAATATTAAAAACACAGATAAAATACTCTTTCTAAATAATTAAAATTATTTGCAACCAAGGAGTAAAATTGACAAAATTAAACCAAACTTTTAATCTTCTAGGAGCAAATCGATGTCACAAGGCCATTATTTGCTATTTATTGACCCGACACCGGTCAGTGAAGACCTAAAGGATTATTTTTTAAAGTTTAATTTAGATATAATTCAGCAGAGTGCATTACACCCTATACATCTAGAAAAAGAAATGCCTACTGCGATTTTAATTCATTGGTCCATTTTACAACCGGATCCCAAAGCAATTCATCAACTTTACAATAACTATCCAGTGCCTCTACTCGTCATCAATGACGTTGTCAATGAAGAAATGTGTATTTCTATGCTTGAGGCGGGAGCAGATGATTGCGTTACTAAACCGCTTTATCCTCGCGAATTACACGCTCGAATCAATGCCATTTCTCGGCGAGTTCTGCGCACCCAACAAAAAATAGACCACGAAAAAGAAGTAATTATGTTCACCAATTGGCGCTTATATCCAGCTTCTCGCCAAGTCTTTGGAGATAACAACCAAGAGTTGCTCTTAAGTGCGGGAGAATATGATTTATTACTGACTTTTGTCCAACAACCGCAACGTATACTCGATAGAGAGTTTCTCTTACAAATCACTAAAAATAGTGACCTTAATCCCTTTGATCGGCGAATAGACGTACAAATAAGTCGCTTACGGCAAAAAATAGAGGCAGATGCCAAAAAGCCGGCTTTAATTAAAACCATTCGTAATGGAGGATATATGTTTACTGCTAGAGTGGTTTCTCTAAAAGAAAGAGACGTAGAAGGATAGATTTTTCCCAAGAGTGTTTCAGTTTGTTCATTTTATGATAAAATGCGCCCTCAATAAAAATTGATGTACACGATGTAAAAGTAGTGTTGAATCCTATCCATTAAATCTACACCGTTACACCAGCTAACTGGATAAGATTGAGCATGCCCTCAAAAACCATTGAAGTGAATATGAGTGAAGTACGTTTTACTTCAGATGAAAATACCGCGTTAACTACCCATGGCCTCACCACGTGCATCGCGTTTCTCGTACAAGGTTCGTTTTGGGATGACGACGAAGATGAGGAAATTGAGTATTGTGGATTATATCATTGGACTGGCTTTGACCTATCATCAACACCGCATGATCAACAAGCAGTCAATATATTAACTCACTTCTTCGAAAAATTACGGGCTTTTGCTGGACTAGGGGCTACAAGTGATATCACTATAGAAACATTAGCGTTTATTGGTGGCGAGAAAGAACAAAGAGATGCAACGAATAAAATATTGGTTTCTGGAACTGAAGCCGAGGTCAACTCATTAAAAAAAGCAGTTACTGCATTTAATTTTGCCGCACTACATTTGTCCCTGTCCCCTGAAGATATTAGTTATCAGCACTTTTTAACCTCTGGTGAACAAAGTATTTCTATTGAGTTAGACATATCAGAATATACTGTTCAATTTGAGGAGACTACTCCTGAAACACAAGATGATATAAAAGAGCAAGATGATATGGAATATTCCAGTACAACGATGTTATCCGCTTAAAAATAAAGGCTAATTGGAAAGAGCAATTTATCATTTTTATTGCAACCAGTTATTATATTTCTACTGCATTCACTGTTATACTGTCGAATTCAAAATAAATGAAGAACATGGGATGTTATGTGGATCGTTTGGATTGCTCTTTCACGACCTTACACATTTATAGTATTAGCTCTGATGCTCCTTATTATTGGGCCACTCGCTATCATGCGAACCCCAACAGATATTTTTCCCGACATTAATATTCCCGTCGTCAGTGTAGTGTGGAACTACACTGGTTTGCCCCCTGATGAAATGGGGAATAGGATAACCAGTGTGTTTGAGCGTGCAGTAACCACCACGGTTAATGATATAGAACATATCGAGTCAGAATCATTAATTGGCGTCAGCGTTATTAAGTTGTTTTTTCAACCTGATGTTAATGTGGATATGGCTCTGAGCCAAGTTACAGCTATAGCACAAACCATGCTCCGCAACCTACCACCAGGAACGCTACCCCCACTGATTTTGAGTTATAAAGCATCAACAGTTCCTGTTTTGCAACTAGTTTTATCCAGTGCCACACTCCCTGAGCAAAACTTAAATGACCTGGGGAATAATTTCATTCGTACACAGCTAGCTACAGTGCAAGGCGCGGCATTACCTTATCCTTACGGAGGAAAAACGCGCCAAATCCAGGTGGACTTAGATCCTCAAGCCATGCAAACTTATGGCCTGTCAGCCCAAGGAGTTAATGCCGCGATATTGGCACAAAATCTTATCTTACCTGCAGGAACCCAAAAAATTGGTCAATATGAATACATTGTTAAATTAAATGGTAGTCCTCTCAAAGCAGAGGAACTCAATGATGTACCGGTAAAAACGACTCCAGGACGAGTGCTGTATGTGCGTGACGTGGCTCATGTGCGCGATGGTTTCGCACCACAAACTAACATCGTACGCGTGAACGGAGAACGCGCCGTAATGATGTCCATACAAAAAACAGGGAATGCTTCTACCCTAGATATTGTTAGTCGCATTAAGGACTTAATCCCTAAAATTAAAGAAAGCCTGCCTAATGGACTGAATTTAACCTTATTGGCCGATCAGTCAATCTTTGTGACTGCTGCCATTAAAGGAGTCATTGTCGAAGGAGTTATCGCAGCAGCCTTAACGGGACTGATGATTCTATTATTTTTAGGCAGTTGGCGCAGTACGTTAATTATTACCTTGTCTATTCCTTTATCCGTCATAGCCTCTATTACGCTACTTTCCGCCCTAGGACAGACAATAAATATTATGACCCTAGGGGGCTTGGCTTTAGCTGTAGGTATTTTAGTCGATGATGCTACAGTAGCTATTGAAAATATTAATTGGAATTTAGAACAAGGCAAAGAGGTGGAGCAGGCTATTCTAGACGGAGCGAAGCAAATTGCTATACCTGCATTAGTATCAACTTTATGTATTTGTATTGTATTCGTACCGATGTTTTATTTAGGTGGCGTGGCGCAATATCTGTTTGTTCCCTTAGCAGAAGCCGTTATTTTCGCTATGCTCGCTTCTTACATCTTATCGCGTACTCTTGTCGCCACATTGGCTAAATATTTATTAAAACCCCATGACTTAATCAAAGAACATCAACAAACTAACAATCGTTTTGTTCGTTTTCATAATGCTTTTGAGGAAAAATTTGAAGCCTTCCGTAAGCGTTATTATGCCTTATTATCACGAGTACTAGAAAATGCCTCTCTATTTATCGGTGGTTTTCTCGCTTTTGTCGTTGTCTCAATAGTTCTACTATGGCCATGGCTTGGTGCCGATTTCTTCCCCAACGTTGATGCAGGACAAATTAAACTTCACATACGTGCCCCAACAGGTACACGTGTAGAAGAAACGGCTCGTCTTGTTGATAATATTGACACTCAAATTAGACGGATCATCCCGGAGAAGGATCTGGATAATATCGTAGATAATATTGGCTTGCCGGTAAGCGGTATTAATTTATCTTATAGCAACTCGGCGCCAGTAGGACCAGCTGATGCCGATATATTAATTTCATTAAAAGATGGTCATAAGCCAACCCCAGACTACGTCAAAACACTAAGAACAGAATTACAAGAAAAATTCCCCGGCGTGAGCTTTGCTTTTCTTCCAGCGGATATTGTGAATCAAATTATTAACTTCGGTCTCTCATCTCCCATAGACCTCCAAATTATTGGCTTAAAAGAAGAAGAAAATACAAAGTATGCTGATCGACTATTAAAACGTCTAAAGTTAGTGCCAGGTCTTGTTGATGTCCGCATTAGACAAGCCAATAACTATCCTGAATTTATGGTAACCGTCGATCGCAGCAAAGCCAGTGAATTAGGATTTACCCAATATGATGTAGCATCAGACTTATTAATTACCTTATCAGGTAGTTTCCAAACAACACCAACATTTTGGTTAAGCCCACAAAATGGAGTTTCTTACCCTATTGTGACTCAAGCACCGCAATACGTTATGGATTCACTTCAGGCCTTACGCAATGTCCCTATTTCGAATATAAATGCCCCCAATCAAGCACAAATTTTAGGTGCTCTATCAACAATCAAACGGATTAATGGGCCTGTAGTAGAATCTCATTATAATGTTCAACCCGTTATTGATATTTTTGCTGCAGTTCAGGATAGAGATCTAAAATCTGTGGCTAATGATATCAATGAAATTCTTGAACAAACTAAAAAAGAAGTACCTAAAGGCTCTTCCGTTGTGGTACGTGGTCAGATTCAAACACAACATCATTCTTTTAACGGTCTTTATTGGGGATTGATATTCTCTATCTTATTAGTTTATTTATTAATTGTTATTAATTTCCAGTCATGGACTGATCCTTTCATCATTATTACAGCACTACCTGCCGCTATAGCAGGGATTACCTGGATGTTATTTATGACATTTACCCCTTTAAGCGTGCCTGCCTTAACTGGGGCAATCATGTGTATGGGGGTAGCAACAGCCAATAGTATTCTTATTGTTAGTTTTGCCCGAGAGCATCTGGTTGAAACAAATAACCCTTTCGAAGCAGCTCTTGAAGCAGGGAAAACTCGCTTACGTCCAGTTTTAATGACTGCTTTAGCGATGATTATCGGCATGATGCCCATGGCTCTTGGGCTTGGTGATGGAGGAGAACAAAATGCTCCATTAGGGCGTGCCGTGATAGGTGGATTATCTTTTGCCACTGTCTCCACGCTCTTTTTCGTCCCTTCTGTTTTTTATGTCATTCACCATCGCAGATTAAAGGCAAAGCAAAGGAAAGAACATGATTAAACGAATGCATACACAAATCAAAAAATCATCAAATCCGCGTATCACAATAATCATTGCTCTTATTAGTCTGTTTGTTTTGATCGTTATTGCTTGTCGCATCTATGCAGCTATTGTTTTACGTAACGAAACTAAATTCAATGCCATCCCTGTGGTGGCTACTATTTCACCCCAACAGGTTACAGGGACCGAAAGAATAATTTTACCTGGCAACGTACAAGCCTGGCATGAAGCGACCATTTATGCACGGACTAACGGCTATATAAAAAAATGGTATGTCGATATAGGCAGTCACGTTAAAAAAGGAGATTTACTCGCTGTTATTGAAACACCTGAACTTGATGCTCAATATGCACAAGCAAAGTCGGACTTAAACACTGCTATAGCAAACAATAACTTAGCTCAGTCAACAGCGAAACGATGGTTAAATTTATTAAAAACTGATTCAGTTTCTAAACAGGAAACCGATGAAAAAGTCAGCTCCGCAATCGCATTACAGGCTGTGGTGGCATCGGCGCAAGCGAATGTTGAACGCTTAAAAGAATTAGTTAGTTTTGAACGTGTTATCGCACCTTTTGATGGGGTGATTACCTCTCGAACTACAGATATTGGCGCATTAATTAATGCCGGTAGTAGCCTAAATGGAGTTGCCCTATTTAAATTATCACAGACGGATCCGTTAAGAATCTACGTTAATATACCGCAGAATTACAGTTCCCGCATAACCCCGAATATGGCTGTTACCTTAACCTTTGCAGAACATCCAGGACAGGTTTTTCCGGCAAAACTAATAGATAGCGCTCAAGCTATTGACCCAGCCTCATTTACTTTATTAGCCCAATTTTGCGCAGAAAATAAAAAAGGGATTTTGCTCCCTGGTGGATACACCGAAGTCACGTTTAACTTTCCTGTATTAGCAACCACTGTTAGATTACCAGTCAATGCCCTTCTTTTTCGAGCAGAGGGGTTACAAGTAGCTATTGTGGACAAAAACAACAAAGTGGTGTTGAAGTCCATTAAAATAAGCCGTGATTTTGGCTCCGAGGTTGAAATTGAATCAGGAATAACCCCTAAAGATAAAATCATTATAAATCCTCCGGACTCTATATTGGCAGGAGAACAAATACGAGTTGCCTCATGAGAAAAATAGCTGCACTAGCGACATTGGCATTTGCTCTGAATAGTTGCAACCTAGCACCTACTTATCAACGACCTTTTATGCCAGTTCCCGATCATTTTAAAGAAACGGGAAAATGGGTTCCTGTTAAAATTGCTCCCCCACAAGGCACACCAGGCCCTTGGTGGCTAGTATTTCATGATCGCACATTAAACGAACTAGAAGAAAATATCATTCCTGCAAACCAAGATTTGAAAGCAGCATTCGCCCGTTATCAAGAAGCCAGTGCTTTAGCTCAAGTAGCGCGAGCCGCCTTATTCCCAACCATTGAAGCAATATCTAATGCATCGAGGCAGAAAACCTCTGTGACTATGGCTAATCCCAGCACTATGCCTATTTATAATAATTATTTACTTGGTGCTGATCTAGATTATGAAATTGATGTATGGGGAAGTGTACGTAATGCAGTGAAACAAGGTAAAGCCCTTGCCAAAGCAAGTGAAGCAGATCTTGCTGCTGCCACTTTAAGCTTACATGCAGCTCTTGCGAATAACTATTTCTCTTTAAGGGCAGCAGATGAATCACAACGAATTTTAGACACTACGGTAGTTGCATATCAAAAAGCTCTTTATTTAACAAAGCAACGACATAAAGGCGGAGCCGCACCAATTGCCGATGTTGATGAGGCAGAAACTCAACTAGAAAATGCGAAAACAATGGCAGCGGATATACGTTTACAACGTGCCCAACTGGAACACGCCATTGCAATTCTCATTGGTAAATTTCCAGCAGATTTTTCCTTACCCCCAGGGAAATTACCTAGAGACTATATAAGTGTTTCTCCTGATTTACCGTCTACTCTTTTAGAGCGTAGACCTGATATTGTAGCGGCAGAACTACGGGTGGAAGCAGCAAATGCTAACATAGGCATTGCCCGTGCCGCCTTTTTCCCTCAATTCAATTTGTCTGGAATTCTAGGTGTTCAAAGCAAAACGTTATCTAATCTTTTCTCTAAGCCCAGCCTATTCTGGGCTATTGGTCCAGCTACATCTCTATCATTGATTCAACCAACAGCATCTATGATTCTTTTTGATGGAGGGAAACTATCGGGGTTATTAAGACAAGCCAATGCTAGTTATTTTGAAACAGTGGCTAATTATCGCCAAACCGTATTAACCGCTGTGCAAGAGGTTGAAGATTACTTAGTCGCCATAAGGCAGCTAGATAAAGAAAAGCGCACGGCTATCGCTGCAACAAAAGCCGCACAACGAGCTTTGGTCCAATCCAAATATAGATATATTGGCGGCGTCATTACCTTTCTCGAAGTAGTCGTTGTCGAAAATACAGCCCTACAAACGGAACTTGCAGAAGTCAATATACGCCTAAGAAGGCAAACAGCCAGTGTTCAATTGATCAAGGCATTAGGTGGGGGATGGTTCATTACGCCACCTGACAAACCAAAGGCTCACCAGCATAAGCAGAAAAGCCTCTCATAAAAGTAGGTATGATTGGTGGGGAAAACAGAGGAAATCTCGGTGTCGGGCAATTTGTTGCCCGGCGAAACCATCTCTTGAAAACTCCAGACTTAAAAACGCTAATTTCGGATAAGACAGCATCTACATTATCCCGCGATCTTATCCGAAAGGGGTAAGTACGATTATCCTTTTTTAACAAATTCAGATTTTAATTTCATAGGACCAATTCCTTCAATTTTACAATCGATATTATGGTCGCCCTCAACAAGCCTAATATTTTTGACTTTAGTTCCCACTTTGACTACTGCCGAAGAGCCTTTGACTTTCAAATCTTTTATGACAGTAATAGAGTCACCATTTTGTAATATATTACCATGCGCATCTTTAACAAGAAGGGCCTGTTCATGTGCCATTTCACGTTCTTCTAAAGACCATTCGTGACTGCATTCTGGACAAACAAAAAGTGAACCGTCGCGATAAGTATATTCTGAATTGCATTCTGGACAATTAGGAGCAGTATCCATATTATTCTCAATTAGTTGATTGTTTTATGCATTGTACCCTTTTGGCAATTGATGTCCAATAATAGTGCCGCCCTAGAACGAATATCTAGCTAAAAATTATAATTACTTTTCTGTGAGGAAAAGCTAGCCTCTCGATGCGCATCACGATTTTTTCGTTTTCGCTCTTTAATACCCGCGAAAAACTGCTCACGCCTTTTTTCCCGACACTGTTCATGGAGTGCTGTCCAATCCACTTCTTTAGGATGTTTACGTGATGAAAGCTCTCCTAAAGATTCCTCTCTACTAAAAAGAATATAGGCTGTATCTCTTGCTTGTATTTTTTGATTTCCTTTGACAGCCCATAATATACCTTTATGATCAGCACCAAAAAGAGAACCACCATAACTGAAAATAGGCATTCCTGAGCGCAATAAGTGAGTACGAAATAAACTGGCCAGAGCCTTGTTCTTGTGGTCACTGCCACAACAATAGCAATGAATGGCAGAAATCTGATGAGCAACAATTAAAAAATCACTATTAAATCGTGCAGCAACCTCTTTGATATCAAGCCAATTGGTCTTAGAGAAGTCAGAGTTATTTGCTAATTGGTTAGGATGTTCATCCGCTCCATGAGCGCAAATAAAAATCTCCAACGGCTCATTTGCAAGTAGTGCCGTATCTAAGTCAGAATCATCGCCATAAAAAATGATACGTATGGGATGAGAGGAGTTCAATTGATGATTTTTTTTCCAATGCTCAACTGATGAAGTTAAGTCACCGGCAGCATGATGAGCAAAGGGAACATACAGAACGATCATAACAAATTCTCAATCTAAAAGTACTAATATTACACAAAAAAGCTTAACATATTATTATTTCACCAATAACTAAGCGATTAGTTGTATACTATTTTCACGGTTGATTATTTAGACGTATTTATCTAATATCAGCCGACGTATTGAGTTTGAGAGCAAAACGTCTTTGGCTTCAGTGATTCAAACTTGTCGCATGATGGATGCTCTTATAACACTCTATAATGAGCCATTTATAAAAAATTAAAGGATTAACATGTTAAAAAATATACTTCTCCCAATATCATTTAGTCTTGCAACATTTATACCTCATTCCAGTTATTCTGCCCCTGTTTTTGATGATGCCTCTCTATCAAGCCAGTGTCATGTTTTGGCCAAACACCTTGGGGAAATAAAAGAAAGCCAAAAAAGAGCCTCCTGCTCTTATAAGCTCTATATGTCTGGTATTTATGTTGATAATTCTGGTGATAAAATAATAGAAAAACAATACTCTAATGCCACAGAATGCCTAAACGATGCTATTGAGTTTTTAATTTTTGCGCAAAAATTTAATTGTGAACGACTTGCTGAAATTACTGAAATAAAAAAAGAATTAATCCAAATTAAACGACAAATAAGAGACAAGTAAAAATTAAACTCGTACATATAAAATAGCTTCAGGTGAAAAACCCTGATGAGTTCGATAACTAAGATCAGTCCTTAGGGAACTTCCCAAGAGTGAGATCTAACTTGGTATTGTTTTGTTTGAATCATTATATTAATCAAGACCATTAAAAGGGCAGTAGCAAGAGGTACGGTAATAAAAAGAAACCCTGGCATTAAAAATTGACTTTTGAGCAACGCTTCTGCCAAATACCAATTGATAAAAAAAGCGGTAAAAATAGCCAATGCACCGGAGTATAAACCAATTAAAAAAGCTTCGCTGCTTCGCACCCATAATAGGGTCTTACGTCCCATTCCAAAAATTTTCAGAACCCTTGTTTCTTGTATTTTAGTGTTGCTAAACGACAAAATAGCCAGGATAACAATAATTGTTCCAATACAGAAAGAAAACAAGGAAATAAACGTTATTGCGTTGCCTGCGCTGGTAAATACAGTCCGTATTTTACTAATGGTGTTGGTCACATCAATCAGGTTCACATTAGGAAATTGTTTGTTAATTTGCAATAACACCTTTTGTTGCTCAGAAGGTAAATAAAAACTGGTGATCATGGTTTGGGGTAATTGATTTAGTAGCCCTGGCTTAAACAACATGAAAAAATTCGGTTTAAAAGAATTCCAGTCTACTTGTCTGAAACTTGAAACGAGCACTTTTTGCTTTATATCACCAATGCTAAACAACAAAGTATCTCCTAATTTCAATTGCAACGTATCAGCAACCTCCTTATCTACAGAAACCCAATCCACAGCAGGATCTGTTACTGTCCAGGAACCAGCAACAATCTGATTACTATCTGGCAACTGTCCCGTCCATGATAAATTAAGCTCTCTTTGTAACGCATTGATGCTTTTGACTTTCTCCCCATAGCGTTGATTAACCGGAACATTATCAACCTCTATTAATCGTCCACGAACCATAGGATAAAAGCTAACATTGTTGATATGGTTAGCTGTTAGTAAATTACTCAAGGGAGTAATCTGTTCCGGCTCAATATTGATTAAAAAATAGTTAGCGGTTTGCCCTGGTAATTGACGCTGCCAATCACTGAGTAAATGATCTTTAAGTAAGTTCAAACTAAGTATAGCGGTTAAAGCAAGACCAATACCTATAACCTGTAACATACTATCATGCAAGTTATGAGCAATATTAGTAAAACCAAATCGCCAATTCAAAGACAAATGGATCCCTGTTTTCATTAGGCCAACGAATAAGAACCAAAGACCTAAAACAGCAACGCCCACAAATAGAATGCAGGCAATTAACACAGTCCAAGTAATTTTATAAGATCCTGTATATACATAAGCCATGAAGCCCAAGAGTACTAAAGCTAAGCCATATGTTACTAATAAAGTCCTTCCCCATATTACGTGCTGCTGGCGAAAAAGAGCGATAGCGCTGACCTTGCGTAATTGCCAAATAGTTCCTATAGAGAAGCTAAATAGAATGAGCATTCCCGTTGCAACACTAAGAAAAAAAGGACGCAAGGAGAAATGTTGTTCTGTTTGCGGCAAAAGACCACCAAGCCAATTGATGAGTAACGGTTGAAATGAATAACCTAGGGCGGCGCCGAGTAGACAAGCAATAAGACCCAAAAAAACAATATTAGATATGTACAAGCGCATTATTTGACCTTGAGAGGCGCCAAAACAACGTAATAAAGCCACTTGTTTTAAATGTCTCTGGCAGTAACGCAATGAGGACATACTGATGGCAACTCCGGCAAGAATCATACTCAATACGGTGCTTAAGTTAAGGTAATTTAGGGTATGCTCTATAGTTTCTGTAACTCGTTGATTTCTATTTTGGCTGTCTAGCCATTGTTGTTTATCAACAGACTGCTTGTTTAAAAAACTCTGTATTTCTGTCAATTGCTTTTGAGTACCATTCAGTAACCAGTTGTAATTCACATTACTGCCACGCTGTATCACTTCTGTTTTTGCTACATCAGCCCAATTAATAATGATACGCGGAGCAATTGCAAACCAGTCGCCAATCTGTCCTGGTTGATCACGGATCACCCCGGTAATTTTAAAACGAGAAGCGCCTATTTGAATTGTCTGCCCTATCCTTGTTGCCAATATGGAGAAAAGTCTTGGTTCTAACCACACAGTGCCAGGACTGGGAGCCTTATTTTGCTCTGTTCCAGACAAGTCGGAAAGAGTATTCGCTATTTTTAGAACACCTCGCAAAGGATAAGGAGAAGAGACAGCTTTTACTTGTACAAGCTGTAATTGCTCTTGATATATTGCCATACTGGAGAAAGAAAGAGCGACGGTTTGTTTTAAGCCAATTTCCTGTGATTTTTGAATCCATTCTAACTTAATAGGCGATTTGCTAGTCAATATAGCATCTGCGCCAAGCATATTGACAGCACTTTGCTCCAATTGCATTGAAACCATTGCGGTAAAATTGTTTACTGCGCCAATGCAGGCCACAGCGACTATCAGTGCGATAAATAATAAAGTCAGCTCGCGGCTACGCCATTCGCGTATCATTGCCTTGATGAGGAAAGAAAATTTTAACACTGTATACTCCCATTGACCAACGGCCAATGTAATTGGCAGCGTTTAGCCAAACGCTCGTCATGAGTGACAATGACCAAGGTGGTTTGATGCTCTTCATTTAAAGCAAAAAGTAATTCAGTAATGGTTTTACCCGTACTCATATCCAAGTTGCCAGTAGGTTCATCAGCAAATAGAACTGCAGGTGAAATGGCAAATCCTCGTGCTATAGCGACGCGTTGTTGCTCTCCCCCAGATAATTGCAAAGGAAAATGATGCGCGCGATGATGAAGCCCCACTTTGTCTAACCAAAAATTAGCGATGGGATAAGGATCCTCCTGGCGTAGAATCTCCAGAGGCAGCATAATATTCTCCAACGCAGTAAGATTAGGAAGTAATTGAAACGATTGAAAAATAAAACCAATTCGACGTGCTCTGAGCTTTGCCCGCTGATCTTCATCTAACAAAGTAATATCTTTGGTATCGTAAAAGATTTTACCTGAGGTCGGCAATTCGAATCCTGCCATCAAATTAAGTAAAGAGGTTTTTCCAGATCCAGAGGAACCAGTGATGGCTATAGTCACTCCGGCATTGATTTCCAAATTAATGTTTGTCAATATAGGTAAGTATTGCTCGCCATTTTTAACTGTATAATAGATTTGTTCCAATCTTATAATTTCTTTTTGGGCCATCATGCGATCTCTAAATTTACTCTTATTTATATTTTTCATAATAATAGCACCTCTACAAGCAAAGACTATCGTTGTGTTAGGTGACAGCTTAAGTGCTGGTTATGGTATCGATGTACAAAAGGGATGGGTTAATCTTTTAGCTGAAAAACTGCAAAAAGAAGGCGATGTTAAAGTAATTAACATCAGTACTAGTGGTGATACTACAAGCAATGGTCTAGCCAAAATACACTCCGCCTTACAAAAGTACACGCCTAAAATAATTATTATTGAGCTAGGGGCAAATGATGGCCTGCGTGGACTTCCGATTAAGCAAATGAAAAATAATTTTATTACCATGATTACAGAAAGCCAAAAGTCCGGTGCCAAAGTTCTTTTGTTAGCAACCGATCTTCCACCTAATTATGGTCCTCAATATCTGGAACAATTTAAACACGCCTATACTGAATTAGCACAAACCTACAAAGTCGCCCTCATTCCTATGTTTTTAGAGGGGGTAGCTGGTAATGACGGGTTGATGCAAAAAGATGGCTTGCATCCTAATGAGCAAGCGCAGCAAAAAATTCTTGATAACATTTGGCCCCAATTAAAAAAATTAATTGACAGTCATTAGACTTGTTTGGAAACGCTACTGATGGGGGGCGAATTGCTTCGTCGCTCCAGTGCACGAATCCGCATGTATTTGCAGCCGCGCGCCGTTTCGCCCCGCATTTCATCCCCCCTCAGCGAGTTTCTGATGAGGTCTATTCATATTAATCAGGAGTGAGTTCCTCGGAAAGAAATAGCCCCGCCAATAAGGTTCATTTTAGGGAATAATGGAAAGCAAGAATTTACATTGCCATCTACTTGCAACGTGTTTTGTGCATCAAATGGTGCGCCCATAAGCCATAAATTTTGATTGCCATCGATTACCACAAGAGACGAAGGATCTTGGGCGTCAAAAGCAACCGCATTATTACAAATCAAATGACTGGTTTGTGATGTTTTATCGGGTCCTTCATAAGGTCCTTGCGCAAGCCATAAGCTGCCATCATGCTTCAAGAAAAAAACCACATCAGCCAAACCGCCGTTAACACCGCCACCTTCGCCTCCATCTGTTGAGAGACGTAAAGGCTGGAAGTCATTTACATTTGAAGCAATTTGTGTCCGTATCGATGTTGTAATATCTAGATTACCAAATGGACCTGGCTCATACCAAAAATTAAGATCACTCCCTAGCACATAGACTGTTCCTGAATCCATTGCCCAAAACTGAATGACATTGCCATCAACTTGTTGACGCAATGGAGGTATCTGCTTTCCAAAGGGTGCTGTTTCTAACCATAAATTCCCATCAGTGCCTAATACGAAAATAGTATTCATATCTAAAGCCTGAAATGCTTGCACATTACCATCGATTTGCTGACGATGCGGGGGAACATTGCCAAAAGGGGCTGTCTCAAGCCACAAATTACCATCAGTCCCTAATACCAATATCGTTCCTAAATCCACTGCCTGAAATGTAGAAACATTAGCATCGACATGGATACGAGAAGGGGGTACTGCCCCAAAGGGAGCATGCTCTAGCCATAAGTTATCATCACTTCCTAATACGTATACTTCTCCTGGATTGATTGCTTGAAAAGGTGTACGCCAAATTCGGTTTACACCGGCCTGAGAATAAAGATTGCTGACATTAGCATCGATCTGAGTACGTGTTGCAATTGTTCTCTGGACATCACCAAACGGCCCTGTCTCTAACCATAAATTGCCATCAGTTCCACGAACAAACATTTGTAATTGATTAGACATGATAACCTCCTTGTTTCCATACCTAAGGTTACTCATATAGTATAGCAAATAGTTCAATATTTGCTCTAAAACTATTTTTTATAAAGCATGCCCACCATCAACCTCAAAAATCTTTCCTGTAATCCATCCAGCTTTTTCAGAGCTTAAAAATACGGCCATATTCGTAATATCATCAGGAGTTCCGGGTCTTTTTAAAGGAATATTGCTAAGATAATAATCCCATAAATCAGGATTGCTCGCCGCTGTATTTTCATTCATTCCAGCTTCTATCACCCCTGGAGCGATAGTGTTAACTCGAATGCCATATGGAGCTAAATCCAATGCTGCGTTTTGCGTCCATTTATTCATCGCCGCTTTAGATGCCGCATACCCTATCCCTTTGGTCATAGTCATCGAGGCACTAATGGAGGAAATATTTAAAATAGAACCTTTATTATTTCTTTCAATCATATTGTTGGCACACAATTGCAACAAATAAAGAGGAGAAATAGTGTTAACCTGAAATACCCTCTGCATTTTTTCTGGAGGTAATTCCAGCAGAGTTTCACGACACAACATTCCGGCATTATTAATGAGGATATCAACATGCCCTAAAAAAGTAATTGCTTGGGTTGCAAAAGCAAGCACTTGTTCCATTTGAGAGAAATCAGCATAAAGAGCTACTGCCTCGCGCCCCGCTGCCTTAATTGCGTTGATTGTTTCCTCTGCACCCATTTCATCATTATGATAGCTAATCACCACATCAGCACCTTGTTCGGCCATAGTTACCGCCATTTTTCTGCCTATGCTACGATTAGCTCCTGTCACTATCACTTTTTTATTCAAAAATTCCACAGTGCATCTCCTATGTAAAGCGGCTTCCACCAATAATATCCTAACATAGGACTTATCAAGTAAAGACTCATAATTAATACAAAATAATTAATAAAATGAGGCTTCTAATTTTTTCTAATGATATAATTTATTAAATTTTATACGCAATTACATAATGAAATATAAAGCAATTATTTTTGATTTTGATGGGGTGTTGTTTGATAGTGAACCTATACACTTACAAGCCTATAATGAAGTCTTATCTGATTTAGGTTTTAATATTTCAGAAAAAGAATATTTTCAACGATATGTTGGTTTATCAGATAAAGAATTATTTTCCTTGCTCTTCAAAGATAAAGATATTCTCTATGAGGCGAAGCAAATAAACACATTAATGACTCAAAAAGTATATGCCTATAAAGCCATTATTGATCATAACGACTCCTTAGAGGGATTATTTCATGTGCACAATTTTATAAGAACTTATGTAGAAAAAGTAGAGCACTTTGCTATCTGCAGTGGTGCCACTCGAGAAGAAATAAATGCCACCCTGAATAAATTGGATAATGGAGAGTTAAAAAAATATTTTAAACACATTGTAACCATAGACGATGTCAGTAAAGGCAAACCATCACCTGAAGGATATCTTCTTACGGCTCGCCACCTAGACATACATCCTCAGTATTGTTTGGCTATAGAAGATACACCGAAGGGAGCGTCTGCAGCAAAGAATGCCGGAATGAGCATCGCAGCACTGACCTCCTCTCTTGATTATTCGCACTTCAATAATGTTGATTTAATTGCGCAAAATTATGATGACATTGATCATTGGATAAAAAGCTTGGACCAATGAACAGCGCTCAACAGTTAATGACATCAACTTAAGCGCTTTATTTCTCATCGAGAAGATAATGTAGGTTGCTACCAAATAGCATAAGTTGGACTCTTAAATTAATGCCCGGAAATGAGAGATTACCTCTATAACGTAGTTTCTATATGATTATTTTCTTGGAAATTTTTAAACGCCTCTTCGGCCTCTTTTTGTTTTTCCATTTGTAGGCAATTCTTTTTACGCTCTACGGGATCTTTTGTATTGTTACATTCATTCTGAAAAATTGAGGGTGTACTTGTATTCTCCTCATCAGCTACGGCAACCCCAACTAAAGGTAACAACGCCAAAATTAAAACTATTTTTCTCATCTTTTTTCTTTAATAGTTATTAATAATGAAGGAATCATACCTTATTTAAAGTGAGTTCGATATAAAAAATAAGTAATTTCTGCAATAGACCTTTTCCCAACGCAAGTGTGGGGCGCAGTCTAGTGGAGACACGTATATAATTTATGTGTGATATTTAAGATAAAAGTAGAGTAAAAATGATAGGCATAATTCAAAAATAAAGGTGGCGAGCAAATAACAAATGAGGCTTGCCGTATTTACTTCAAAGAACATTGCTCATATTCTTCTTTCTCCTGCTTTTCAGACATCACAGCATCTGACCTTGTGGTGTGAGATATGTGTGATGGGACTAAAAAATCTAAATCAATACGTCGCTCACTTTGTTGTAAAATAGCGATTAAAGGCTCAGACGCGTGTAATTCAACCCTTTCCACTTCAGACAATACTAAATCACCGTTTTTAACTTTATCAAGTGCTCTTTCAAGTAATGGCAATACTCCACTCATATTGGAAAACTTGTTAAATAGACACTGTAAATCACCATGTGGACAGTTTTCTTTCTGAGCAACCACTGCTAAATTTCTAAAAAAATTCAGCGCCTCTAGATGACTGCCACTTTCAATGATCTTCAACAATTGATCATCGAGCTTTCCCATTTCAACAGCATCGTCTTTAAGTGCATGTAATTGTTTTCCTGCCTCTTCGCCAAAAAGTCCTCTCATTGTTTTCAATGTAGATCCCAATATTGGCAACTCCCCCTGTCTTGTAGTAGAACGATAATTCATTTGCTCTGCTGGTGATGAAGGAGACTGATTTGTTAGCGTTTTATCCAGATCATGAGAAAGCTGCTCATCCTCCGTATTTTCGGATGTGTTCGCAAACTTCTCCCCCAATTTTTTTAGATGGGGAGCGAGAAGAGGACCAATTACTGAAGCGGCAACTCGCCCTACAACATAGAGAGTTCCAAGCCCTGCGCTGGCGGCGACAAGTCCCAGACCAACCGGGGGGAAAAATAGACTAAGAACTAAACCTATAACAGCGATAGATGAAAGCACTATGCCCACCCCTTTATCCATAAATGCAGCGCTACCCATACCACTAAGAGTTTTCTCATCCAACAATTTTTTATCGTGACAGCCTTGTAACTCATTCTTAGTGCTTTCGTATTGTCGCTCTAACGCATCAATTTTTTTGCAAATTTCACCTGCCTTTGTCTGATAATTCTTATCCTCTTTATCAAGACTGGTTAATTGCTCTTCTAATGTTCGCGCCTGTTGTTGAATGCTATCTAAAACCGCTTCCTTCTCCTCTATGTCTGCATTAATGTTTTTTAAGGACTTTTGCAATTTATAACGTTGATAAATCATATTCCCCAACGAAACCACCCCAGCAACAAGCCCCATGCTCGCCATAAGAATTGCGATAGGCGGAGCGGCAACAGGAACTAAAAGAGCAGCTAGAGTTAACCCTAATAACACAGCCGAATAAGCCCAATTTGCGCCGGTAGATAAAGTGAATGGGGGTTTTTCCCCTACAATAAACGCGGAAAGATAAATTAAGGGAATGCGAACAAAATTAATTGCAGCTAAACCAAGACCAATATACTGAAAACCAGCATTAGCCCCTTGTAATGCATGAGAAGAACTATCTTGAACCTTGATTAACAAAGAGGTAATTGAGGAACCCGTGCTTTTTAAACTTTGCAAAAAACCAGAAAGAAAGGGGATTTTCTTAGTCAGCAAACGTTGAATAAATGCTTTTTCCTCAGGGGGATTTGCCTTAATCTGAATTTTTTCTTGCATCATTTGCGCAAGCTTTTTTCGCCGACGAATTGCCTTACCATTCCATTGGTCTTCATTGCTTATTAGATCTAGATCCGCTGATAATTTTTCGGTACCCATTTTGTCTCTATCATTCAGGCGGTTTATTATACAAATATAGTTCACATTGAGTTTTTTTGTTGGGCTATATTCCATTTAACCCAACTTATTTTCTAATTAGCCGTTGCTATTTTTGTACCTCATTATAAGGTACATACATTGGAAAAAGCGGGCTCAGAGGATGTATTATGGTTCGCCCCTTTAGAATCAAATAATCGACGGCCATGATAAGGTGCCTCTGGTTGTAATTGCTTTTCAGGTTTAGGTGATTCCTCGCCACTAAAAACATCCAGTAGTTTATCAGTACTCTCTTTTTCGGCCTCAAGAGTGACACTGTTTATTTCTCGTATAGAATACGAGGGATAAAAAATTCGATTGGTTGCCCATAATAAACCAGGCTTTATAGCCCCATACCATAATGTAGCTAAGGCCCCTCCTATCACTGGCGCAGCAGCAACAATACTAAAAGCGCCCAAACTAGCTATAGCAGCTAAACCACCGGTAAAAAAGAGTAAACAGGCTATTCCAATACTCAAGCTGCTCCACTTCAAAATTTGCCATGCGACAGGATAAGTGGCGGTTGCCCGTTTAAACAATGAAACAGGGCCATAACTGGGTTCAATAGTAAGAGCAACAGTTGCATCATCAGAACCGTACGCTAAACGTTTATGATGCTCATTAAAATATTGGGCTCCTGTTTTAGCATTAATATAGACTCCTTTAGCAGAATGAGCATCTCGGGTCATGGGACCTAGTTTATTGATTTTATCTAATTCCAGCTTGTATTGTTGTAAGTAAGCCGCGTTTAATGCCGCGTTATCTGTATAGTCAGCTGATGAATTAAATTTTGTTCCATTCTTTGTTAAAAACTCGCTTATACGTAAACTGGCTATGGTTGAAGCAGAATTAGATAACTGCTCCGCCTCAGCATGGCAACCACCAATTACATCTTCATCTAACTCAATTCCCTCTGGATAAGAAGCAATTAATGGCGCATGAAAAGCAAAGGCGGGCAAAGGCTCATGAGGATATAGAGCTAAAACTTTTTTCAACGGTTTACAGTCAGTTAAGTCCATTGTTTTATTAGCTAGACTAATATTGAATGGATCAAAAGTAGACGTCGTAATCAAATTACCTGGAACGGGATCAAGCAAAGCCATGTTAATCGATAGTAACTTTGGATCAACTGCACTGAGTTGTTGTGCTAGCATCAGTGCTCCAACCGCACCACGACTATGCCCATACACATTCAGTGTCATCTCGTTACCAGCCTCAATTTCCTCAATGATTCGTTGAATGACTCGGTCGCACTGTTCATCCAAACCACTTCCAAAGACTATACCGCTAAGACCGAATTCGACCCCACAACCATCAAATCCCATCTTAATCTGTTGCTCGCCTTGCTTAACACACTCATAAAGATTGGCAGCAAGGAACGTTGCTGAATCATCAATAGAAAACCCTGTGCCACTAAAAAATACAGAAATAGTCTTTTTCATTATGTGCTTCTCTTAAAAACAGAAGGCAATTATAAATCAAAATGACCAATCTAACAACAAAACGATATCGTCTTGATTCCTACACTGCTGATAAACACTGATTTAAGTCTATAATGATAAATATAAGTTCACTTTGAGTTATATAAGAACATGGCCATATCCAGCTTACCTACAAATGCTCAAGCCATTTATATGCAGTTTTTGAAAAATAAAGCATTGAAAATGGCTAAGCATAATATTAAAAGAATCCCCATGGATCCTCAAGGCAGGATGTTAATTGACATTAGTTTTACCGCTCAAGATATACAAAAAATTAAAATGCTGGATACCAGTATAGATGAAAAAATCTGGGCCAACCTAGTTGGACAAAATACGACGGTTAGTTTGGATATTAAGGGCGATAAAAAATTAAAAAAAGAATTTGATCAGAAGTTATTAGATGCGTTGAAAAAAGAAGATCCAGAGCGCTATACAGCCATTCATAAAGCACTGGAAACAACGCCCAAAGGCAGCATTATTGCTCTTCAACAAGAGTTTGACTTTCATTTAAGACTAGCCTCCCGAGTATATCAAAAAGCAGTAGATGAATTGGGACTAAAAGAAGTTGAATTAAAGCAAGCGCATAGAGCAGCGATGCATCGAGTAAATGAAGACGTGACTCAAGCTTATGCTGCGGCGTTAAAAAAAGCATATCAAGGCAACAAAATCGATCTCGGTATTTTAAATAGCGAACTAGACAAAGCGCGGAAAGCAATAACGCCTCTAGCTCATCAATATCTACGAGAGGAAATTATAAAGAGTACCAAAGTTACCTTCAACGAAAAATCATTTAACCAACCATTAAGAGAACTGGCTGAAAAAATGACAGCAACACCTAACGATCTATTACATACTGATAATGAGTCAGGTTTAGCAACTTGGATTGAAGGCTCCGAAGTAACCTCCCATGACCGAGGTGAAGGAGAAAAGCATCTTGCTTCACGCCATATTGTCACTCACTCCTATGACAGTAAGACGGGAAAAATTAATCCTCATCCCCATGCACGCAATCAAATACGAGTTCCCTCTCTTGATGCTAAAAATACTGAGGAATCTGAAGAATGGCATGTTGAGGACGTATACAATAAAATTGCAACCCTCGCCGAGCGTTACGATTTAGGAGAACAAGACGTTAGGCCTAACAAAGCATTTATATATAACTTACACACCTCGCTTTATCACCTCATGGATGACCATTTTAATGAAAACATGCAGACTCAAGGAGCAAAACAGATTATTGAGGGGGCTCATCGCTATAATGCCTCATTATTAGAAACTGCAAGCATATTAAATACGCAAGTACCGCCTCTTTGTTTTGTACAAAATATTCCTATTAATGGTTTTGGCTCTGCCTTAGGTTATGGCTCATTGCAAAGGGAATTGGTAGAAGAAGCCTCTTTAATGAGCGAAATTGCTTTACTTCATACCGTATATAAAACGGCTACAGTCTCTGAGCAAAAAGCAATAGACTCCGTAATTGATGAATATAAGAAATATTTAGCAACCCCTCAAAGGACATCTGCTTTTTGTGCGTCCAAAGAAGGAAAAAATGCAATAGGCATGATTCAAGCAATAAAAACTGAATGGAAAAAAGCTCCTATAGTGCCACAGGCAGATGTTGTAGCTAATGCAACGGCGTGTCTGAGAAATTTAATTGCCCATAATATGCATTTTGATAAAGAGTATGCAAAGCTAACACAATCACTTTCCGTACTTGTAGAAGAAGCATCTATTAGCGGATGTAAAAGTGCCAATGAGCGTGCTCAATTGATCAATAGCCGTGTCGCTGTTTTGGATGCATTGCTTTTGAGAAAACCACCATTAACTCCTGAACAAACAAGATTATTCAATGCATTACAGGCTTTTGCTAGTAGCACTCCCCAATCCAATCCTCGTGAATTAGCGAAAGAACTTAAATTGGCTCTCGATCTTGCTTTAAATGACACTGGCTTACAAAGTGCTCTGAGCTTGGTTAGTCTCGTTGATCAAGGTGCAAGTGCAAAAGCTCAAGTGGCTAGTGGTATAGGAAGTTTTTATAACGGTAATAAATTTGAAGAGCCCACTCTAACTCATTTACATCAAAGTAAATCAAGTCATATGCAAGCTCATAAAGAACTTGGTGAAGAAATGACTCTTGCTTGTACGGAAAAAGTCGGCAAAAAGGCCAAGGTAAAGCCCGTCGTTTGCAAGACACTAGCAGAAAAAGCAGCGATTGATGCGGAAGAACAGCAAGGATTGTTGCGGCAAGTTGGTCATTATAAAGAAGATAAAGATGTGCCTAATCATCAATTTGTTAACGAGCGACTTGGTAGTTCTTCCGCTCAGTTATCTGAGGCACAAAAAAAATTATATTCCGGCATTGAAAAATATCAAAAAAATCACTTACAAAAAATGGCAGAGTATTGTAAGGCACATAACCTACCAATTGCCCAAGTGGATAATCCTAATTTCTTTCGTGAACAATTCATTAAATATTCTTTAAGCAGAGATTTTACTCCATATACTCCCCCATCCTCAGGTGACTCTAGAAAAAACAACCCAGAAGAAGCAACAAGGACACTCAACGAGTTCTTCGGTCAAGATGGTGCTGAATTGTATCAGTTAGCGTTAAAAGAAGAACGATATAGTAAAGAATATATGGACGCTGTATTTTGTACGTCAACTACGCATCATAAAGGAGAAAAGTGGGCTCAACGCCCTGTCATTATTGTTGCCGGTCCCTCCGCCAGCGGTAAATCCACAGCAGCTCATGATGCAGTGAAAAGAGCTAATGCTTATTTGCCCAAAGTAACTACAGAAGGAGCCCCCCCAGGTAATGATGTAGTTGCTGTTGATGGAGGGGTATTTAGAGAAGTATCCCAGATGAGAAAACTTGCCATTCGCCTTGCAAATAAACAAGGATACACGGGTATATCGGACTTACATGATCAAAGTGCCATACTGGGAAAGGGTAAAAAATGTATTCAGAAAGCGGTATATGAAACGCCCTCTCTAGGTGTTGTTATTCCTGAAACATTCTCTAATCCTTTAAAGGTAAAGACTATTCTTAAAAAAATTGAAAAATTGGAAAACACCCAAACTATATTTACCCGTGTTGATGGTGCTGAACCAACAACTTTTAGACGCGTGGTTGGTTATCTTGGCTCTCGTCGTGCCTGGAAAACAAGTAAATTCGATCAGGTGGCCCCTCTGGATTTAAATTCAACCGAGGATCTATGTGAATCCAAAGCTTATGGGAAACAAGGATTTTATTGGGGACAAAAAGGTTCTATTGCAGCAGAAAAATGGTATCGAGAGCATGGACAAAATAAGATCTCATTCCTTATTGCCAATGATTTATTACTCATCAAACCGGCTAAAGGAAAAATTCCTAAATCTAAAGCAGAACAATGGGAAAATGCTGAAAAAAATGATGAAGGTGCTTTATTAGTAAATCGGAGGTTGTTTGATGCTTGGGTCAAATCAGATGAACCCGAACTCAATAAATTTATAAAAGATAATCCGCGCCCCTCTTCACTAATATATACTGTCGCAGAACAAAATATTCTTGAGGCAGTACAACAACTTGAAGACAGAATTGACTATGAACAGGCTCATAGAAACCGCCAAGAAAAAATTGAAATTCTAGGATTAGCACTCAATATAGTGCGAGAAGTAAATCCTAATAAAGCAGATTCAATTACCTTAGCAATTGAAACAATTAATGCCATGAGAAAACAGAACGTTACCCTTTCTATTCACAAAACGCAAAGAGCTTTAGCTCATGTTGTGGGTGCGTTAGAACAGCGTCTTGAAGAAGTAAATCAATTGGACGCAGTTAAGAATAAAGTGGATAACACATCGCTAAACCAGGAGTGGCAAAAGATAAAACGCCATCAAGAGTCTGAAGTCAATTCGCTTTTTACAACACTAGATAGTCTACGTACAATAAGAAAGCCGCTGGAATCAATAATAAATAATACCTTCTCGTGGTTAAATCCTGCTTTTCAATCTTCAGCTAAAACAGCTGCCACAGCATTAACCCCCAGCGTGCCTGAATTGGCTGATGGATGCGACAAACTTGTAGCTTATTTACAGCAACAGAAAACTCAGCTGACAAAATTTCTAGAACAGTTACCCAAAAAAGAGGAAATAAAAGGAAAACCACATAGCTTAGGTGTTGAACAACATAGACAAAAATTACAAAGTTCTTTGGACCAGATAGAGGATGAATTAAATAATATTTTATTACCTGCTCAAAAGATCTTGAGAGGTGATCTCACTAAAAGCCATGTAGTCGCTAAAGATGGGTTAGTTAAAACAATAGAAACCGCCGTGGAAAATCAACAGGATATTCAGCTTTTTACATCATTTAAAAGTGAACATGAAGATATTTCTATTGATAAGAAAAATGAGTTACTGCAAACCCCTTTACCCCAAGTGCAGCGACAAAGAAGAGCCGTTCATCTTGAGCAAGACAAAGAAAAAGGACCTATTTATCAAATGGTTAGTCGTGTAAAGGAAGGGGAATGCCGTAAGCATACTATTAGTAATAGCAGTGGAGAAAAAATTGGCATTATTCTTGAAGAACGCACGAAAGAAAAAGCCTTATCAGATGGTTCCCCCCCAACGCATCCCAACCTGGAAATAACTGTCCCCAGATTTCCTGAGGGTGATGCCAAAACAGATATACAAGCCCGGGAAGATAAAATAACTGTTGCTTTTGCAGCAGCATTACAAATGTTAGCAGGGTATGAAAAACCACCAACAAAAGATAAACCGCTAAAATTAGATGGCTCTGATAAGGAGGCCATGCAATTTGTTTATACTGCTTTACTGATTATTGGAGAACACTCCTCTATACCATTTAAAGCAGATGCTATTAAAGTAGGAGTGCCAGAAAGGGTCTTTAATCCTAAAGATGAGCAAGGATATTTCTCAACTTTTAGTATGAATTCTTGCTATAACAAATACTTTAAAAATAGTGAGGTGTTAAAAGACATACTAAAAGGCGTCAAGGAACTAAGCGCTGATAAAATGGGACACGAGAAAGCGCAAAAGAAACTCGAAGACAATATACAACAAGTAACCAATGTATTTCGAGAAAAAATGCATACGATTATCAATACGGATCTTGTTGCCGATGAAGATGAAGAAGATCAACATGAACTCAGTTAGTTTCAGACTCGGCTCAAAAGAATTGTTATTTTAATCCCACTTTACAACCGATAATTTTAAGACCAGTTATAAGGTTTATAATGCCAGGACATAATAAGTTTTTTAAATCCATGAATTATGAAGATCTATCGGACATCAATATCCGCCAATATTTCTTGATCCGTCTCATAACCTATGAACTCCTGATATGTTGCATTTTTATAGATGTCCTCTATATGTTTGGCAGACTGTACTATTTAGTAGCCGTTCTTAGCACAGCTGGAATCGTAGTATTGCTGAATTTATATCTGCTTATTCGCAGTAAAAACGTATTTATCTGTGGCCATGTAACTCTTTTCATTACATTCATTACCGTCTTAATTGCAAACTATTTGGTGCGAGGGATAGGTCCCTCATTCTCAGCATGGTTTTACGTAATCCCTACTTTGAGTTTAGCACTTGTCGGTTTCTCCGGATTATTAATCTATTCCAGCTTATCCTTACTGATGATCATTGGATGCAGGATATTTTTAATTCCAGCCCATTACTCTCTGCCCGCAACTGAACTGGTTATTATTGATTGGATAAACCATTTAGTTGCCTTCATCATTATTGTCAGCACGCTGGATAGTTTATTGCGAGAAAGAAATCATTATGCACAGATATTGCGCAGAAAAAATTACGCTCTACAGCTTGAAAAAGATAAATACTATTATTTAGCATGCTTTGATCAATTAACGAACCTACCCAACCGACAACATTTTAAGTTTAATTTAGAACGAATAATTACATCGTTACCTGCTAGTACCTACATCACTCTCTTTTTCATGGATCTTGATAATTTCAAATCGATAAATGATGATTTTGGTCACGATGCAGGTGATTATGTACTATTAGAAGCAGCAAAACGACTAAGGACTTGTTTTCGGGAGAAAGATTTCGTTGCTCGATTAGGTGGAGATGAATTTACAGCATTGGTTGTACACTCAAGAGACGAAGATATTTCTAAAGTAATCATTAAACGAATCGAACACGCGTTTAAACAACCGTTCCATTTTAAAAATCAAATCTATCACAGCTCTATTAGCATAGGACTTGCAACTTATCCTGACAAAGCCAAAACCATAGATGAGTTAATGACTTTAGCCGATCAAGCCATGTATCAAACCAAAAGAGAAAAAGAAGATGTTTAGATCACCTGCAAATCAAGAAGCTTAGGCTCAGTAATAATTTTATCTTTATCACTACGGGATAATTTTTTAATATAACGTTCTACTTGCATTGCCTTTCTCTTCCCTTCGTGAATTTCCCAAGCCTGAGCAATTTTAACTGGTTTAAAACTGCGTGTGTATTTACTGCCTGTGCCGTCAACATGACAAAGGTAGCGTTTTTCAAGATTGTTCGTATAGCCCGTATAATACGTGTTATTCTCACACAGTAAAATATAAACCCAATAACCCGAACAACTCATTGCGATATTCCTCTTTTTAATAGAAGTAACCTCCTGATAGAAGAGGTCTAGTATATTAACAAGCAACTAAGGTTCATAATATTTTCTGTAAATTGAAGCATAAGTCCCATCTTTTTGTATGCTGAGGATTGCTTTATTGATTTCAGTGATTAATGCTGCTTTATCTGAAAGACCGATAATGCCATAGCCATCTCCAAGAGGAAGATCGCGACCAATCAGTTTAATGTCATAAAAATTATTAGTAGCTAATCGATAAGCAATAGCGTTATTAAACACAATAACATCAACTTTTTTTTGTGCCAAAGCATCTAAGAGTTCACCTTCTAAATTATAAGGAATAATCTGATTGTGCTCATGGTAGGGTGATTGAAGTAATAGATCATAAAACGTACTTTTGATTGCACCAATTTTTTTATCTTTTATTTCTTCTACTTTATTGATAGGGCTATTTTTTAAAGCAATGAACTGTATCTTACTAACCGCATAAGGAATGCTAATAGCATATTGTTTCCCATCGAGCGAAGTATAAGGTTTAGACAGAATTAATAAGTCAATTGAGCCATTATCTAATAATTCCAATTGATTCTTCAGTGTTACCCCGCGATAAACACATTTTTGTCCAATGCGTTGGCATATCTTATTCATCAGATCGATACAAAATCCAAAATAATAAGGGCCGTGAGCAGTAACAACTCTCTCGGCAATAGGAGGCCCCGAGAGACCTACACCAACTTTTAATGGGGCGCTAAAAGACAAGGTACTAATAAACAACATAACAATGAATATTGTTAGCCATCTCATATTCGGGCTTCTAATTGAATCCATATCATTCCATTGCATTTTTTTAACCTTTAAGAAGTAAATTATATTTTGTCCCTTTAGTCCATATCCAACTCAACATAATCATTTGCTTTTTATAGACTATTTAATATGAGTATCTCTCGCACCATAGAGCTAAATCCATTAAAGATAAAGAGCATCAATAGTTGTATAGCAGAAAACTTTTAATATCGCTATTTTTTGCTTACACTCGAAGCATTGCAAGCTTCTCTGTATTGGCTGGATCTATTGGATTAAGCTCTTCTCTTGCTTTTAACTTGCTCCATTGTTCACCAAACAAACTCTCTCGTGCTTTACCCAATAGCCCCACACTATTTTTTTCATTATCTTTTTCAAGACGTACCTGACCGCTCGCAAGGTTGACACGAACATCAAAATTGCTCGACAAAAAGCTAGGCTGCACATGTTCTGGCAGTATGGCCTTTGTTATACTGGCAGCTTTATAAGCCAACACGACACATAACAAAGAAATAAGCAGGGAGTCAGGACCAAGAGAACTTAACGCCCAAAAAGCTGTTGCAGTAGCCATAACAAAACCACCATAAAGGTGATAATCGTTATGTGAATAAGCGATTTTTCTTTTCTTTAACTCAGCATAAAGTGCATTAGAAATACTTGAAGAACTAGTCAACGGGTTGCCATAATCCCCGCCATAAAGGCGTGCAGTGATAGATCCTTGCCCCATTGTCTTCATTTCATCAACCATTTGCATCGTGACTTGCGCAGCAATAAGTGGTGAATCAATATGAGCTACTGCTATAGCATGTTTTGATTCCAAAACAACAACCACACAGGTTTGAGCTCCTGGAGATGTGATGTGATCATTCGGTTGTGCGGTATCTTTTTTCCTAATGGTATAAGCTCCCATAGGAACAATTATTGATGGCATGGTTTAATATTCTCTCATATAAATCTATTAAATTATGATCTCAATATGAGCACAAAAGAAATTATAATTACATGGACAACAAAAGTCGACCAGCCTGCAATAATACAGTGATGACTGCCTAACTGATTCAAACTCTCATTTTGTAGTTTATTTACTCATTGAATCGTCCATGAAAATCGATGAGTTCTTCATACGTTTTGTAAATAACAAGTCGCAAATTGCAGCCCAATCTCAACCAAATATGATGCCTTTTTTAATTAACATTTAGGCCCATAAAGCGCAGTGACAACCTCATGTCCCCCTCAGCTTATTCGATTAAACAAGAATTTATGGTATAAAAAGGGTGTATTTACTGAGATAATCATTAAAAACTACAACCTAAGAAACAAAATATGACATTAACTATTAAAGAGAGGGATGAGATTATCAACATGATTGAGAAAGAAAAACTCAATGTTGACATCATTGAAAATACCTATTTGATGAACTCCGAAGACTCTCCCAGCCCTCGTTGTGTTTTAGCTCTAAAACTCAATGACTCACACGCATTAAAAAAAACGCTTAGTAAAATGCAAGCGCTCAATGAGCAAAAATCCCCAGAAGCTCGGATTGTATGTCGTGCCGCTCCCGGCCTTCCTGAATCAGGAATGGCAAATCAATGCTCTGCAATAAGAGATGTAGTGCTTATTGTGAATTTCGAATGTAAACAAAAAAAACCATATGTCTTTTTCTCAGACACTGAAACACTGAGTACAACACGGTCAAAAGAAGAGCCACTTACCTCGAAAGGCACCGTAAGTAGCTCTCAATTGTCGAAGTTGATTCCTTGTAGCCCTATATTTTTTATGAATGATTCTAAAACCGTAACTTTAGAAGAGATACAGAGCCTGAGTTCTGATTATTCTCCCTTAAACTCTTAAACTGATTATCCCCCAAATGCGGCAAGACACATTGAAGAATTAAATCCAAACTCAACAAACGATCGCTTACAAAAATCTAATAATAGGTGAACGTTGTGCCAGCGTCAGTAGAGTTGTTTTCACTAGCCGGCCGCATTGCTAGAAACCCTTGATGAAGCATACCTGATATTGGCCATTGTAATGGTTGATGCTCTATTAATTTACCATGGCATGAACTCAAAATAAGTTGTCCATTATTATTAAAAATAGAAAAATTGTTGTTATCAGATAAACGTCTTATCGCCCCCCTAGATAAAGAGGCAATCCTGGGATTAGTAATAAGGGCGGTGTACAGAAAATCCATACGACTTTCTACTGGTTCATTCGGTATCGCTGCAAAATATCTTTGTGCACACAAAGATAACGGTGCGGCACTACCTGCAAGCGTTTTGACAAGGCCTTTTTCACCAGAAGGTAATACCCCTTCCCTCATCAGAAAATCACCTTGATTGTCAGCTAAATAGAAATTATTTTGTTCCTTGCGGATATCTAACGTTCCTAATTTATAAATACCTTCCTTACAGCCTGTGGGACCTAAGGCATCGGTTACAAGAATAATTTTATTTTTTATTGCGTTATGTATGAGCGAAATAAATGAAGATGATAAATGCACTCCATCGACAATAAGCTCTACTCCAGGGGGACAACTGCCTGAATTTTCAAGAACCCATTGCACCACATGACTTGTTGTATCATTGACATTAAGCTCCCGAGTTTCCCTGCTGCACGACTCTTGACAGCCATTTCCAAGATGAGTAAATCCACAAGCACCGGCGGTTATAGCGCGACTAATGGCTTGCTTATCGCCTGGATTGCAATGACCAATAAATACTTTTACACAAATGCCTTCTAGTTCAAGACGTTTTGTCTGTCGAATAAACTCTTCCGCTCCTATTAAATCAGGGGCAATGGTGATTTTCCATTGTTTAATATTAGGTGCGGCACTAATGATATCCCTAAATTGTTCTATACTGATGCTCTCTTGCAGAGCCTCTACAGCATGAGCCCCCTTACACGTCTTTGAGATAAAGGGACCCTCTAAATGAACACCCACTATCTGAGTATAACCTGGAGTAGGATTTTGTTCCTGTTTGTGCATAAAATCATTAATTTTTATCAATGCTTTTTTTAAGGCTGCTATAGGCATAGATACTAAGGTGGCTAACGCATAAGAAAGGCCTGTTTTTCCTAAGGCTTTGACAATACACGCCAATCCTTCTTCACTCGTTTCATCACCTAAATCAGCAAAATCAATACCTCCCTGACCATGCACATGAGAATCTAACATCCCGGGCATTAAAAAATAGCAACCTTTAGCATCAATAACTTTTGTATCTGGAAGATGAGATAAATCATCGTTACTATTGAACATTATTCTTAAGCCATCGTCTGTAACCTGCACGTGTCTTAATTCCTTCATCCCTGCATCGTTATAAACATAAATATTCTTAATTAGCATTGAATGTCCTTATTAATTGAACAGCACGTAAAAAATATAAAAAGCCCACAACCTGGCACGTAACACCCTCATCATCTTTTGTTTAAGAAAATCGCCCGTACCTCACTACAATTTTCTTCTAATACGGAGGCATCATTTTCTATGGTGCTTTGATATCGTTCCTTGAAAGAAGAAAATTGATCGATTTTATCACCATCCACTTTAATCTTGTTTTGATTTGTCAGAAACTCTGAAAAACGGATTAAGACAATCCCCAAACTCTTTAGAATACCTATACTTTGATTTTTCTTGCTCTCGATTAAATCGAGGGCTTGGGGCGTAAATTGATAACCCTTTTCTTGTAAGGTAGTAAAAATCTCAACATTATACTTATTAACAATAGATAGGCCCATATGTAAACAATTCAATTCTTCAGCTGATATTTTGAGATTAGTAATTAATGCTCTGACCATTAATGGATCGTTATGCTCTATAGCCTTTTTTATAAACTCTAAACGCTGTTCATTATTATTAATCTTTTTATCTAAATCACCAATTGTCCTTGTAAGAAGATTAATCGCATGAGAATTTTGTTCTTTTATGGATATCTCTATCAATTCAGATACGATTTCAGGAGTAAAAACATCTGGTCCATGTTGCTGCAAAACGTCGGTCACTACTTTCTCAATTAGATGTTCATTCATGCCTTTAAAAGCGCTTGTTAACATTATGCGATAACTATCAGATATACCTTGCTCATAGAACTCCTGCATCATCGTCGTTTTTAATAACTCTTGTATACATCTATAACTACCCAAAGAAAGGGCATACAAAAAAGGGGCTTTTAGCAAATTCATTTTGCCCTCTTTCTGCAGTTTTTCTGAAAGTTTCCCTAATGCATTAGCGGAGTCACGGACAATGGCGCATAGTGCGGTATCAGTAATCTCTTTATTGGTAAAATTAGTCTCGCTATTATTTAAAATATATTCCGCCGCTTCAGCATCATCGAACTTCATAGCAAAGTGCAAGCCACCGCCAAGGTTTGGATCTATCATTTTTTGCTTCGGGGTCAAATATTTATTCAACAGATCGCCTTTACTAGGAAATCGTCCATCACTTGGCCGCTCATTACTAATTACATTTATATTCATATCCAACGTGTTATTACCCAAAGAAAGTAATGAAAAATTAAATGCCTCTTTTGATAACCACTTAACCATTTTATCTTCACTCTCAAATTGCTGACTCACTCTTGAATTATTAGGGTCATATACTTTATAGACTCCATCTTTATCTCGCGCTATTGCAATAGTATGTTGTAACGTACAGACACGCATTACCTCATTGGGTTGTAAATTGATTTCTTTTATTATTTCAGCCCAGTTTCCGAGGTTTGTTTCAAGCCCTATTTGAAAAACTGATTGCAAGTATTTACCCTTTACATGCAACTGTTGATGAGAGTTAGATTGGCTGTATTTATTGCGCGTACTTTTCCCTTCATTAACTTGCAGCGCAATTATTTTTTCAACAAGACTAAATAGCTCTACCTCAAGAAACTCATCACTCCCTACAGGAGGCTTTTGAGCAATAAACGACAAAAGTCGTTCAAACTCTTGTTCTTTTCCATCCAATACATATTGAATATACAAAGTAGATAATGCATGGCAAATTCCATCCTCATTTACCTTGATCGGCAGGTTATGATATTTAAGGTAGTTATTTAAGTTTTTAATTACAGAATATTGTTCTGTATTTACGTTGTTTTTTGACATGATATACACACTCCATTGAGACCGAAACTATTGTCTCGTGGTATATAGATAACTCCATTATAGCGCGAGAACATTAAGCGAATCTGAAGTAACAATAGAAACGCTCAATTACCGTGCATCAGGAGCTAGAAAATAGATGGGACATCACATTTGCTGAAGAAAATAAGGTTGCTTTATTTGAAATTGAACCGCATAGCTCTATCTACGTCTTTACAAACAAGCCTCCGTTCAGACCAATCAATGGGTGGAAAATAATAAGTGTATTAATTTGATTGAATTCTAAATTGGTTGTTGGTTTTTAGCAGCAATTTTGTCATTATGAAATCTATGTATAATATAAAAAAAGGTACGAACATCTTGCTAATAAACTCTAAACTATTGACCTTTTTATATTATATATCCATCGTTAGCTTTGTACTGTGTAGGACACAACATTATCTGGCAAGAAATAGAAGTAATTCATTATTATATTGGCGTAACGCCTCTTTGTTGACTGATATAGTATTTCAGCTCGCGCGTAATGCCTATATAGAGCATATAACATTAGCAGCAAAAATTTTCTTTTCATCCGACCAAAAAATCAGGCTCCTCTTCATGACATTACATTCTCGATTGCTCCGTTTAAAAAAATTATTTGAGAAAGTGGATGACCTAGTCGACAGCATGACTCCAGAAGAGATCTTATCCTTAGGAGATGCAATTTTAGGTCCCCAAATGAGTCCCTTTTTAGGAAGGATGCTCGATGAAGAGGATTTATGTTTCATTAATCAACTCATATCAGAGAAGCTCCTAACAAAAGAAGAAATATTTTCGTTTTGCAACTTAATTGCTCACAAATTACACCTGCAAGCACATCTTACCGCCTGTTATGAACGGGAGAATAGTTCTGTAATAAAGGCCACATTACGCCAACAAATAGCGCAAGAGAACATTGAAATAACTGGCATATATTTTATTTTTGTGGCCCATTTTATTAAAAAAAATAAGCAAATTTTAGACCTGGTTTCTCGTAATGAAAACAATGAATTAACCTATGAGATATTAAAAAAAATCTATCCAGAATCAAGCTACGTGGGTGAACTGGATCAAATAAAACATGACACCATCGAACATCGCTATGATCTGCAGCAAGAGCTACTTGTGGGAAAAATTAGTCCTAACTATTTTTTGGCGCAGCTAGAAAAAAAAGGACACCTTGAGCACGCTAAGCTAGAGTTAAAGCAATTATCCAACAGGCCAGTGACCTATTACGAATTACCATCAATCATTCAGCAGAATTATTTAGACGTAAAAAAGTATTTTATAAAACAAGCATTAAAAATTGGTAAAATCGCAGGAATCACTTTTATTTTAATCTGGGAATATCAATCTAGAATTGGTTTTTATACTACCAAACCTCGTTCATGGAGAACGCCCCAGAATGGTAGGGGAAGATAAGCTCCGCATCGCTCAAAATGACAAAAGAAAACTATCTGCTTGGGACAAAGTTCATATAAATGACATGATAGATACAAGTGATCCAGCCCAGTTGTCTATCCAAATCAAAACAATAACGTGTGCAAAAGACGAGATTTTAGTACTTAACAAAGACAATCATGCAGGATACTTCACAAAGCGACTCATTCAAACTATGATACATCAACTCGCAGACAGGATTGATGTGGCACACAATCCAATTAGTAAACATACTGACTAATTAAGTAATTAAATTTCAATTAAAGCAAATCTATTGTTATTTTACAGGATGTTAAAGATGATAAAAGCCAAGCAGTTTCCATTACATTTATTCTTGCACTCGAACATCGCTTTTTCCGGTGGAATGGGACTTGTCTTTGCACCCCGAGCGATTTTTTAATGGATATAATCTCTAATTACAATAATTAATAAAAAGTCATAGATTATGAAATATAATTTTTTTGCAAAAAACCCAGACAACTTGCTATTCGAATGGAACGCCGCCAAAGAAAAAGATTGGCCCATTCTAAGGCGTAATTTTGTAGCAGCCTATCTCTGTACTTATATGGAGCAAGCTCCGCCTAAGGTAGGAGAAAATTTTGCAAGGCAAGCCGAAATATTATGGGAAGAAGCTTGTGAATTACCCCCGAAAGATGCTCTTAATCGACTCATGGGGACGCTGATCCAGCCATTACAGTTTTATTTATTTTACCAAACTGCTCCATTGGAAAATGAAATTGACAAAATCAAAGAATATTTAGCCAATCCAGAAAAAGAAATCACTACTGTTAAACAACGTCTAATCAATCTATTTAAAATTAAGTGCTATTTTGAAGAAACTTTTGACCAAGAAAAAAATAAAATAAATAACAACAATGAAATTAAATATTTAATTTTGCGCTTTCATGAGCAACCCATCGCTTTTTTTACCTGTGAATTGAACTATAAATCAGGCTATACCTATTTACGTTTTATTAATATCTCTCCCGCATTTAATAGATTAGGTCTTGGTAAAATTATTCTAAATGAAATGGATAAATATTTTTCTGAGTCATTAGGCTTAGAATTATATGCACGAAAAGATAACCTATCCGCTATCGCTTTTTATAAAAGTTGCGCGTTTAGACAATTTGCAGCTTTTGATTTCGATGAGCCCTCTTATTTTGACGCCCCTATCCTCCATTTTCCACAAGATGATGCAACCAAGGAGCTCGAAGAACACGTTGGATTCCAAAGAAGAGCCTATCCTTAAGCTAAAAAATTAGATAGTAATATGCACAATTCTTATATGGTAGGACGACTTCATCGATGAATCTTTTTTCTCCCAATCGCTCCACCACATCCAATACCCACAGACTCAGTGTATTCTACGAGGCATCAATCTCAAGCGCTCGCCAAAGATACCAAGATGCCGCCGTGCGAAAAGGACTCCAACGTTCGCCATACTGTTCGAGTTCCTTGGGAGTAGGCATATCATCGAGAGCATATACTTTCATAAATCCTTTGCGTACGCCAAAATCGTGGGAGGGAAGAACATCGAGCCGCCCCAAACTGAAAATAAGAAACATTTCTGCCGTCCAACGCCCAATGCCTCTCACTTGACTAAATGCCGTAATCAACTCAATATCACTCATTGTTTCGGCTTGCGCCCTATTTGGAATTAAACGAGCTATTGCTTTTTCAGCTAAATCCTTTAAAGCAGCAACTTTTGCCCGAGATAATCCTACCGATCTCAGCTCTTCCTCGGAAGATTGGATGATTTGTGCCGGCTGAGGGAATGCGCTCGAACTCCCAAAAAGTAATTTCAAACGCTCTAAAATTTTTGCTGCAGCCTTACCATGGAGTTGCTGATATAAGATAGAAGAACCAAGAGCCTCAAATACTGTCTCTAAGGGATCGAGTTCTATCTTCATAGAACCGATTATGTCGATTACTTTCTTTAATGGTGGGTCTATTTCAGAAAGAAAGCACATCGCCTCCTCCCTCTGTGAGATAGTAATCAATTGATGTGATGGATGGTGAGCTCTTGGCATATTCACTTCTAGCAGTTCGTGATTTTGTCAGATAATTATCCATTCATTATAAGAATTTATTATTGATTTTCCTAGCCAAAAAGGTCTATCTTATTTTTAGAGCATGTTAACTCGTTCTACCTAAAATAATCTCAGTCTTTATTCTCAGTAGAGTCAGTTAACACGATAGGAGATAAAAATGTCTATATGGTTTAGGGAGTTTACAGTGAAAGAGCTCAATCACTTTGGTAAAAATACCATGTCTGAGTTTCTTGACATTCAATTTACTGAAGTGGGAGAGGATTTTTTAACAGCCACCATGCCGGTCAATGAACGCACCAAACAGCCATTTGGTATACTGCATGGAGGGGCTAATATGGTCTTGGCTGAAACCATTGCCAGTATGGCCGCAAATGGAGTCGTTGACTCTAACCAATTCTATTGTGTTGGTTTAGATATTAATGCCAATCATATTCGCTCAGTTAAAGAAGGCCTCGTTACGGCAACAACCTCCCCTATCCATTTGGGACGGACTACTCAAGTATGGCACATTGACATTTTTAATGAAGCGGGAAAACAAACCTGCATTGCCAGAATGACTGCAGCTGTTCTGCCACGATAATGAATCTATTTCATGGGCCCAAATAAGTAAATTACTTTAACACAAATGAAGCGGTTGTGAATAACTAGTAGTCAATGACATTTACAGTAGCTAGAGATACGAATGTAGGCTCGTTTGTAACTCCATTAGAAGAGTATTCTCTTGCAACCAAAAGGTTTACCTGCTCTAAGATACTCAACCGTTTTTCCTCGTTTTTTCCTGTAAAAACATCCTTTCCTAAATCAATTAATTCGCGCCTGTCGGAAAAGTGAATATCTGTTTTGGTCTTAGAAGGTGAATTACGTGGGAACCTACCGTAAAACTCATTCCAAGAGAGAGCATCAGTATACTCGCATACTAATTCACCTCAAAAATCAATGATATACTCTGGAGTTGTATGTACTCGAATATAAGTATGAGTTTCGCGCCGCCCATCTCAACAAGAAATAGACAACTTGTCATGATATATATCTATTTTTGTTTAAATTTTCATTTATGTCGACGAGCGCGCTTCACCGCCATTTGTTCTTTAAACCAATACCATTTCTGCGCACCAATCAATTTACTAATGCTATTATCAAGTACTAATAAATTGAATAGATTCAACAACGCCATCATTCGTCGTGTAAATGGTATTGCTTGGGAGCGAAGGATTAAGCTAAAGCCCGCCTCTACATAATAAACATAATACCAATAGCCACTCGGTATAAATAAAGTTTCATAAGGCTCTAGAACACACTCCATACCTTTTGCTTCTTTCAATTTCGGATACTTAACAAAATCAGGATCGCCAATATCTATATTGGTTGAAACAGTTAAAGGATGTTTATAAAGCAGAACCGATTCGGATGGAGCAAACAGTATAACTTTTCGCTTTCCGAGAAATTGTGTCAAAAAAATATGGGACAAATTAACATCATAATGGGCATCAACAAAAGAACCTCGCCCCCCAAAGAAAAGAAAGGGGCGCTTTTCTAAAAAGGAAGGAACAATAGGGGGAAAATCAAAATCATCACTCAATGTTGGTATGTGTTTGAAGATATTAAATAAAAACATACGTAAATGAGTTCGCTCTGTAGCAATTAAATCTAAATAATCACCAAAATTCATGTGGGTGGTCACTTCCAGATAGTTTTTTCCTGTCCCTGAAAATGACTCACCATATAGAGGAATAACCACATCCCCTGCACAGTCTTTAAAATAATCGAAGCTCCATTTCGTTCGAGCTAGCCATGATTCGCTGAAATTAGTAAGAATTACGGGTGTACATGGAATTAGATAATGCTGTTGAAAAATATCCGGACCAGATAGGGTAATACGCGAAATTGGTTCTAATTGTAACCTTGCCATAATAGCTCACCGACTTCCAGCATTAATAAAGTATAGTTGCTTTTTATCAATTTGACTTTTTTATTACATTAAAATAATCAGATCATGCATTGGCTTACACGCCTCAATAGTTCACCCAATGGTGCCAACTTAAGAGATGTAGCCAGTGTGATGGCGCAGCCGTAACCCGGGATCAAAATCTGATTCAAGCTCCGCTCTCTCGAATTACTCTTCGCTCTATCCAGGCTACAATTTTATCTGAAGTTGACGCAAGTAATAGTTTACTGATTAATTGAGAATATCTGATTAAATCGGAGGAGGTTTTGTGGGAGCAAGATTTTCTGCTTTTAAAGCAAGACCAATGGCTCTATTAGCTCTTTCTATTGTGCCACTAAGTTCAACTGCTGTGGTTGCAGTGAGTGTTGCATTAGTTTGCGCTACATCGACACCGTCGGCATTAGTGTGATAATCATCGACTACTTTAAATATCAGATTCATCATTGTACCGCAACACGAATAAATTTTATGCCCCTTGAAAGTAGCAACAATAGGTCGAATGTTATGATGATACTCAATTCCTTTGCCAACAAAAAATTTATCCATCTCTTGCAATTTAGAACCCTCTTTACCCATTATCTCTGTAACGGTCATGGCAATACCGCCATCCTCTTTTCTCATCGTAGTCAACAATAGTTCGTAGCCTTGAATATAGATAAATATTGGGGAAATCATCATTTTTAACCCGGTTATTGCTGTAAATGTAGCTAATTGCTCTGTAATAACCGCATCAAATTTTGTTGCAAAATCAGTGATTTTAATCGATGGATGAATACTGACGGCGCGATCTCGTGCTTGGTATAAAGAACAACATTGAGAATCATAATGCATCACTTGATCTAATTGTTCTGGCGTTACACCTAGAGCTGGAGTATCACGAAACTCGCCAAGCCGGAGTAAGCCCTCTTCATGGGAAGCAATAGGAGCCTTTTTCGCAAACATACCTCCTGTTCCTGGCGTGCTGATTGTTGCCCCATGATGGTAAACGCCGCGAAAAAATATCTCCTCGTAAGAGGGATTAAATGCATACTCCATGAGTTGTTTAGCGGTAGAACCAATTTCTGCACCAATAACATATGCAGTACAGGCTTTACCATAGCTGTCTGTGTAATTGCCAAGCGCCTCTCTCAAACGGTCAGAAGCAAAGTGCATTCGCAGAGTTGTTAAAATTATAGGAATAGTCAGTGGGTCGTTTTCGGCCAAAAAAAGATGTAGCGGTTTGCATCGATAGCCCGATGCAAAAATAATATCTTGATTTAAATCAAATCCTTCTCTTTGCTCCATCAGCTGTTGGAGTAAGATTCTTTTCTTTGCTGCTACTTCCTCTGATGGTTGAGTAGACAACACGTCAACTAAAGTGGTCATCAGATTACCTTGCTATCATTTTTATTATTAAGTGTATGACTAATTTCAAGCAATGTACAATAATCAACCATATTAATATATTAATAACCAGCACATTTGCTGGTTATTAATCACTTAGATTTAACATAAAGGTAACCCTTTTTCTTTCCATCGTTCAAATAGATTTTTTATTGCGTCATAGAGAATATCTTGCTGCATCATAGACATTGTTCTTTGGGGAATAGGCTTGCTTAACTCATCGTACAATAAGTCGTCATCAAATCCGTATTCAGCAGCACATTTTCGATCTGCGATAAAATGACACTCTTTAATACCTGACCAATGAATGGCCGCCAAACACATGGGGCACGGCTCGGAAGTACAATAAATAATGCAGGAGTTCAATTGGTATGTTGCTAACCGTTTTGAAGCGATTCTAATAACATTCATTTCTGCATGACATGTCGCATCGTTTTCTTTTAAAACAGTATCATGAGCCAGAGCAATAACCTGGCCTTCATTGACAATACACGCACCAAATGGTGCCCCATTACCTTGTTCAATACCATTCATTGCTTCACGCAACGCTAACTCAAAATAATGTAGCATTTCCAATAACCTCCCCACAAACAATCTGGTTGTAGTAATGTTAATACAATTGGAGTAATGAGCAATGACTACTTAATTATGCTGTCCCAAATTAATAGATTCTGACATGCGCCAATTCCGTCCATCGCGTGGTATAAGCTGGGGACTTAAGTTCAGCCCGCATCGCCCAAGGCTTAGAATACCCTTCAGCGGCCAATCGAATAGTCTGTCGGCCAAACCGTTGATTGATACTATCCAATACAGACATAAGTTGCTCTGTATGAGTTAACTGCTCATCAGAGGGCTGGTGAAACATATCCAATTGTCTTGGATTTTTAGGCGATAAATCTTCAAGACATACGCCTGCTTTTTTATAGTGATATCCCGGTTTAAAAATCCGGCGCAGACATCTTTTAGCCGAGGTGGTAATTAAGCGTAAATCGTCAGTTGGGTTTATAAATTTTAGTTCGATTGAGGGGAAGTACTGCACCAAATCATCACGAAACCTGTTGGTATGCACAAATACCCACAACCGTTGAGTCACTAATTTTTGCCTACGTAATTTTTCGACTGCCCGAGCGCAATGACTACTTAATGATTGCGCTAAAGAACTAAAGTCGGTTTGCATCTGCCCGAAGCTTTTGGATGAGAGAATACTTTGTCTGGTCCCTGCATCGTCTAAACTAGCGCAGGAAATTCCCTGTAATTCCATAGCGGTGCGCATAAGCACCACATTAAATTGTTTTTTTAATAAATGATGGTTAGTCATGGCTAAATCATGGGCTGTTTGTATCCCTTGCTTATTTAACTTATGAACCCACTGACATCCTATACCCCAAACATCGCCAACGTCTATTTGTTGCATCCAATAGTTCTGCGAACCACTAATATCAACCACAGGAGACTTCACTATTTTCCGGGCAACGTGATTGGCAATCTTCGCCAAAGTCCTCGTTTGTCCTATACCAATAGAGGTAGGAATGCCGGTATTTTTTAAAATCTTTTTTTGCAAGTCACAACAAAAAGGCTCGCGCATAAAGGAAGGCATGCTCGATAAATCAAGAAAAGCCTCATCAATAGAGTAGATTTGCAGATGCGGCCATTGCTCTTCAATCGTCATCATTACCCTATGGGATAAATCTCCGTATAGCGTGTAATTAGACGAAAAAGCATGTACTTGATGTTGCTGACACAGTGCCTTGATTTGGAAAAAAGGCGCCCCCATTGTAATACCCAAGGCTTTAGCCTCGTTAGAACGGGCGATGACACAGCCATCATTATTCGAAAGCACCACGATAGGCCTATCGCGTAAGTCAGGTCGAAATAAGCGCTCACAAGAAGCATAAAAATTATTACAATCAATCAAAGCAAACATTAAATCGGCTCATGAAGAACTAAAGTCACAACACCCCAAATTACAACATCCTGCTCATCAGTAATATCAATAGGCTGATATTTAGGATTAGCAGGCATTAATTGCACTCTTCCCTTTTTGCGTAATAAACGTTTCACGGTTAATTCGCCATTAATAGCAGCAATCACTATTTTCCCATCCACTGGCTCGAGGCTTTTATCAACAATAAGCAAATCCCCAGAAAAAATTCCAGCATCTACCATCGAATCTCCTGTAGCTCTAAGTAGAAACGTAGCCGCGGGATGTTTGATAAATTCAGTATTTAAATCAAGATAGCGCTCAATATAGTCGTCTGCGGGAGATGGAAACCCAGCTTGCACTTTGCTTGAAAACACTGGGAGGTAATACGTCTCTTCCATAGTTTGTTCAATGAGTTCTAATTGAGAAATAGGCACGCGAATGGTCTTTGTTGGCTCCCCTTTAGGACGGCCAGCTCCTTCGCGCTTCCCACCACGTGGTGACATGATAACCTCGTTACAATTGATAGTTGTTACAAATATCATAAATACAAAAAGCTTGAATGTAAATGCAATGAAATTTGCAAACTCTAGCTAAAAGAGCAACAGAATGTATTGCAACTTGTATAGTGTTGATATTGAATATGCCATCCCAATAATTCAGGAAGAGGTAACTTGTGGGTTTACATACAGATTCTTTTAAATTAAATGACAAAGAAAAGAGAATTGTTCATTTAGCCGCTTTAGGCGGTATGTTAGAGTTTTATGATTTTATTATTTATGGTGTTTTTTCAGTTTATTTTGCACAGCAATTTTTTCCTGAAAGCGCCCCCTTGCTCGCCGTAATTAAAAGTTATGCCATCTTTATCTTAGGTTATATAGCACGACCTATAGGCGGTATGCTTTTTAGTCATATAGGCGATGAGTATGGCAGAAAAAAAGTATTAGTAGTTACTATTGTTCTAATGGGACTCTCTTCTTTAGCAATAGGCATTCTGCCTACCTATGAACAAATAGGAATAGTAGCGCCTCTCTTACTATTATTGTTTCGTTTAATTCAGGGATTGGCTATTGGTGGTGAATTACCTAGTACCTATGTCTATATTAGTGAGTCGTTACCTGGAAAGCAAGGCACGGGATTTGGTCTAACAATGTTTGGAGTGAATTCAGGTCTGCTATTAGGCATGGCTATTAATCAGTTGCTTACTTCTCTATTATCCATCGAAGAACTAAGCTCTTATGGTTGGCGCTTACCTTTTATTTTTGGTGGGGTGCTTTGTGTTATTAGCTACCATATCCGCAGAACCTTAGGAGAAACATCCGCATTTAACAAGATTCATGATAAACCTGTATTTCCTCTAGCTACGTTATTAAAAGAGCATTTACCTCAATTGGTAACAGGTATTGCAATAACAGCTATCATGTCAGGATTAGCCGTATTAACCATTATATTCATGCCTACTTATTTAAATGAAATGCTCCATATCAACGCTCACTTGGTAGGGCACATCATGCCTGTAATGATGCTATTTAATGTAATAGCAATTTATTTCACAGGAAAAATAGCTAATCGAGTAGCACCATCCATTATTTTAAACTATTTACTCTTGTTAAGTGCCGTACTCATTCCCCTCAGTTATTGGCTTATTAGTGTCAATACAAGTTCTGTTTTCTTAGTTTTAGGATTAATTATACTAGGCGTTTTGGAGGGCGTCGCAGCAATGATTATTCCCTTAATAATATGCAGTCTATTTACTACATCAATACGCTTAACTGGAGTAGCTCTTTGCTACAATATTGGCTTTACACTATTTGGAGGCATAGCACCGATGGTTGTCAGCACCCTTATCAATATGGGATATAATGTGTACTTGACTCCTCTAATTTATTTATTAGCCATCGTGATTATTTGCAGCTTTGGTTTAAAAAACTTAATGTCGAGACAACCAACACATCTACCCATAACCAATTGAATCAAGCTTTGTTAATTATCTCAATAAACGCTATTATCAGTGCCAATTTTTTAAGATCTGAGTTCTAAAGCTTAGATCTTATTCGGCGTTGGTAACGTACAAAAGCGAGAAAAATGAATAATAAACTCTTTATTAGAAAATAATATTATTCTTATGTTCATTTGTACCCTATTTCTTAATACTATCTTAAGATAACCCTTATATAATATTTTACTATTTTCATATTTTATAACCAGTTTTATTTGGAGTATGGCGTTTATGCTCGATGTCAATATTTGGTTGCCTACCACAGTTTTATTTAATAAGTACCGAATCAAACATGGAATTTTTGGCCCTATACTAGCGTCCGAATCCAAAGGAGAACATGTTGGGCATGCAAATTTCATCGTAAAAATTGATGAGCGATCAAAAGACTATGTATTCGTAGATGCTAATTTTGAAGAGCTGGGTCCTAAAAAAACATTAGATATAATTCCCACATCAGTCGCTACAGAGAAGCATCAGTCATCTATTGCACCCAAGACCGTTCGTTGTAATCAATTTACCAACAGTTTTTGGCCCGACAAGAAACCCACTGTTTCGAGCATATTGTTCAAAGACCCATTAAAAAAACTACATTTATATCCAGGAAAAGCAGGAGTAAAAGCATCCTTTGAGGCTCATGAAGACGACATGCGCGCAGAAGAAGACCGTGTCCACTCCATCATATCAATTGAACATAAACAACCTCTTGCAGCGTTTATTGAACAGATACAAAGTGAAAAAAGAACAAATCTAGACTTTATTGTTAGCACGAATGAATTGGAACTCAATCTAGATAAATCAGAGGAATTGCAAAGACAACTAGGCCAGCTAGAAAAAGGCCATGTGGAGCTAACTAATCAATGGCACCAACTGACTCAATCCCATCAAGCTCAAATGAGAGAGTTGAAGTTATCCCAAGAAAGAAATACCCAGCACATGGAGGGGAACCGTACACAACTTAAATCGCAAGAAAGAATCCAAACGTACCTCCTTCAAATTCAAAATCCGGAGCAATCAGCTCAAAAACAACTCACAGCCATAACTCAAAATATCCAAAAATTAAAAACGGAACGACAACGCTTAATAAAAGAAAATGAAGCGTTGTCTGCATTGAAGCAGTCGCTTGAATCGCATTATGCACAAGACGTCGGGCAACTTGAGACTACATTGGCACAAAACAAAAATCAAAAAGAAGAAATTACCACTGCAATCAAAGAAGTTGAACTTAAAATTGATGGAAAAACCAGGAAAGATGTAGCAGCCTTAATAATGGATGGACGTCGCCGCACAGAAACGACCAAGCGTAAAGAACAATTTTTGAAAGATCGTGATTTTACTGAAGGGAAACAGCCTGAATATACAATTACTCTTCCTACTAAAATGGATGGCGTACCGTATTATCTAGATGAAATCAAAGTCCTAGAAGCGATGCGTAAAGAGAGACAAACCAAGTACTCATTTATTTTCCATAATTGTGCAGCAAGCGTGAAAAGCTGTTTATTGGCAGGAATTAGTGAGCCTTTAAAGAAAAAATTACGCGAAGCAGGAGTAAAAAGTTCATTTTTCACTATGGATACCATAGAAACTTGTAAATCATTAAAAACCTGGGCATGTACTTTACAAACAGCTTTACTTAAGCTTAATACTCAAGCGACACAGGAGAATGAACTATCCGAAAATGAGCCTGATGGCAAAGTCATTGCCCTTGGAGCGTAACGCTAAGCTTTTTGCATCTTTGTCTTGAGTGCAAGGTCCAGTCAGGCACAAGATGCGGTTCCCCCCCCCCCAGATCTATTATTTGCGAAAACTCAAAATTAGTGCTTAGATTCATACTATAATCACTGAGTAGCGAGCTAAAATGACATCTCGTCTTGATTTTTACGTAATTTCTCCTGAGGCAGTAAAGGCCATGTTAAACCTCGAAGGTTATGTGAATAAAAGCGGTTTAGAGCCTTCTTTACTTCATCTCATCAAACTTCGTGCATCTCAAATTAATGGGTGCGCGTTTTGTGTCGATATGCACACCGCTGAGGCACGCAAAGGGGGTGAATCAGAACGTCGACTGTTTGCGGTAAGTGTCTGGCGTGAAACACCTTTTTTTACAGAGAAAGAGCGTGCGGCACTGGCCTGGACAGAAGCAGTTACTTTATTATCCGAAACGCAAGCACCAGATGATGTTTATCAAGAAGTACTTCGTCATTTTAATGAAAAAGAAACTGTAGACTTAACTATGGCTATTGTGACAATTAATAGTTGGAATAGATTAGCAGTAAGTTTTCGTAAAAAACCTAGCTTGTAACTTTATTAGACCTCTTTCAAAACTCGACTGTATCGAAAGAAGTCTAATAAAGCATGACAACTATTCCGCACGATTATTTCATAGGAGGAATCATGGGCTGTTTAATTAACGGGCAATGGTCTGACACTTGGTACGACACCAGCAAAACTGACGGAGCATTTAAAAGAGAGTCTCCCCAATTCAGACAGGCAATTACCAAAGAAACCGATTCATTATTTCCTGCTGAAAAAGGGCGTTATCATTTATATGTTTCCCTTGCTTGTCCATGGGCTCATCGAACACTTATCTTTAGAACTTTAAAACAATTAGAAGAATATATTAGCATTTCTGTTGTACACCCCCATATGTTAGAAAATGGCTGGGAATTTAAAACTGGTATGGCTGGAAGCACCGGTGACACATTGTATGGACTGCACTATCTTTATGAACTTTATTGCCAAGCAGACAACCAGTATTCTGGTAGAGTCACTGTACCAGTATTATGGGATAAAAAAACACAAACCATTGTGAGTAACGAGTCCGCGGAAATTATTCGTCAACTCAATCACGCCTTTAATCACTTAACAGGCAACACACAAGATTTTTACCCGGAACATTTGGCAACAGAAATTGATGCCACCAATGACAAGATATATACCACTGTTAATAATGGGGTATATAAATGTGGCTTTGCTACCAAACAAGAGGCCTATGAGCAAGCTTTTTATGAATTATTTGCGACTCTAGATGAGTTAGATGCTCATTTAAGTCACCGTCAATATTTGGTGGGCGAGCAACTAACGGAGGCGGACTGGCGTTTGTTTACCACCTTGATTCGTTTTGATGCGGTTTATTTTGGTCATTTCAAAACCAATCAGCAACGCATTAGTGATTATCAATATTTATCATCTTATTTGCAGAAACTGTACCAATACCCTGGCATAAAACAAACTGTTAATTTTGAACATATTAAACAACATTATTATTACAGTCATAAGGCCATTAATCCGACACAAATTGTTCCAGTAGGACCTAAGCTTAACTTTCAATAAAACGGGCCTCTGGTTAAGCTAGCTGATAATACAGGAAGATCAATCCACTAAAGTACAGGTGCCCTAGGGGATTGCAAGCGTGTATGGCACAGATCAGTTTCATTACAGAAACTTAAGTTGTCGCCATGCCTCAAAAAGAATAATAGCTACGGCGTTGGATAAGTTAAGGCTACGACTTTGTTCTCGCATAGGAATACGAATGGTGAGGTTCGTGTTACGAATTTCATCAGGCAAACCGCGGGTTTCTTGACCAAACAATAAGATATCTTCCGGCTGATAAACTACATCGCTATAGAGCTGTTTACTTTTAGTAGTGCAACAAAAAATTCTACGATGGGCATTTTGTTCAGCAAAAGCAGCCCAATTATCATAATGTAGAATTGATGCCCATTCGTGATAATCAAGTCCGGCACGACGCATGCGTTTGTCATCAAGGGCAAATCCAAGGGGATGTATTAGATGTAATTGTGCGCCACTATTAGCACATAAGCGAATAATATTCCCTGTATTCGGTGGAATTTCTGGTTGATAAAGAGCAATGTGTAACATAGGGTCAATTTTTTATATGGAAATCGCGATTCTAACGAACAATGCTGTCTGAGAAAAGTTATGTTCCTCCATATTCATTATCTTTTTAAATTTCAGCAGAAAAGCGCCGCCAAGAAATCAAGGAGTGAAATCATGGATTCGAGAATGGAGAGACCGTGTTGTTATCGGGGAAAGAGCCCAAATTGCGCATAAAGTGAGGCTGATAAGTAAGTTATTAATACAAATAGTATTATAAAAAAGGGGATCAACATACAGAGAGGAATAACGTTAATTAATTCACGAAACATAAATTTTCCTATCAACACTCTAGTTTATTTATTGCCTTTATTAGGCTAGAGCAAAAAAACGCTATTCTAGAGGTCGATTTGAACGAGCAGGCTAACCAGTGAATCCTTGCCCCTGACATGGAGGCATGAAAAATTACAAAGTTGAACAAAAAATAATCTATACTCTAGATGAAAACCGTAGTTCAAACTGTTGTTATATGCTAACAATAAGGAGCTTATTATGATTTCTAACTATATTAAAAGTCTTTTAATTGTACTTATCACTACTGGTTTTATGTCTAACAGTTATGCTGTATGGAATTACAATAAAAATAAAACAAAATGCACTGGAACTCATTGCGTGCATACTACCGTACATAAACATTGCCAAGCAGGTAAATGCTGGGATTCAAAACATAAGAGTGTGTATAACAGATAATAAATTTAACACTGCGTGTGAATAAAGCCATTATTAATTTAATAAAACTATTCTCTTCTAAATTTAGAATAGTGCATTAATGGTGGCTACTTCATAAATGATTACAGGTGTAAAGGTGAATGCTTCTTTTACTAGACGTCAATAGTTTCATGACGGATTTGATGTTTTTTCATATAGGCATATAAATGAGACTTGGAGATATCAGGAGCCACTGTATGGATGGATTGAATCGTATATGCAGCTGCAGCTGCGCCTAACTGACAGGCGTGAAGAATAGGCTCATTATGTTGTAAACCTAATAAAATTCCAGCAATAAAAGCATCTCCTGCTCCGCTAGTATCTATTACTCTATCAATTTGAGGTACCTCAATATATTCTTCACATCGTTCATTAACCACAACATATCCTAGTCGCCCAAGAGTGATCACCGCATGCATCACACCGCGACGTCGCAGTTTACGACCCGCGCTCAAACAATCTTCAATAGAATTAATCGCCATATGAGTTAATATACTCGCTTCTAAACGATCTGTTTTGAGTAAAAAAATCTGTTCTAAACTGTAAGGTAATTTTTGCGCCTTTGTTACCGAAACGGCATCAATACATACAAGCAGGTTTCGTGTAACAGCTTGTTTTAATACCATGCCTATTAATTCGGCGGGTAAATTAGTATCCAAAAAAATAAGGCTCTGTGGATGCCAGGAATCCCAAGCAGGGGTAAACTGAACAATAGTAAGCTCATCGTAAATATTCATATCAGCAAGAGCGACAAACAGCTCCCCATCATGATTTAAAATAGCGTAATAATGCGATGTTTTTTTATCAGCTAAGACAACGCAATGCTCTGTATTGACGCCCAAACGACGAATATGCTCCAGCATTTGTCGACCATGAGCATCATCACCGACCACACATTGCAAATGAATATTGGTTGTCCAGTGAATTAAATTTTGCGCAACATTTCGAGCAACGCCCCCATAAGAGCTGGTTGAAGAAACGGGGTTAGACGTACTTAAGGTCAGATTAACTGATGATTTCAGTTTGCAATCTATATTTGCGCCGCCAATACAAAATATATGTTTTATCATAAGATACAGAGAAAAATCCGTTTTAATTAATCTATAGAATGACGCATTGGATTACAATGCTACAACATTTTCTGTTCACTTGATAGCTTATCATTACGAGCGTTGCGAAGTGCTTTTTAAGAAATTTCATCATAAGATTTTTATATGATGCTATTATTAAATTAACGTAAGTCCAATATACAATAAAAGAAATTTAAGAGATTAGCATCATGGATCAGATGAATTGCTTTTTCCGCTGCATATTTTATTGCTATGGGTTTGGATGGCTCATAGGCGGATTAATTTATATTGGCGCATCCATAGCAGTCCCTGTTTTATTTTCCCCCGAGACTCAATACACCCCAGCAATTGCCTCTCAATTCATGTTAGCATTGCATACCGGTTGGCCATATTATGTACTTGTTTTTACGGTTTTTACTATTGCAGATAGCGCAATGATGTTCATCGGCTTAGCATTTCGCAGTATTTGGGGGATGAGTACATTCACCAATATCGCCGTTTTATGTTTTTTTGCCGGAGGATTTGCTGGGGTATGTGTTGATCTCAGCTTACTGAGCGGTTGGATGATCATGGGTATTTTGAACTTATCGCCCAAGATTCTTCATGGTTTTTGGTCTGTATTCCTAACACTACAATATATAGGAGCTATACTGTCAGCCTGGGGCTTTTTTATTGGAAGTATTGGAATTTATGCTATTTACCAAGCCAGCAAATCCATAACAACAATAAGTAATGGTTGGAGAAAGTTGACTCTATTTATCTTTTGGCTTTGCTTATTCATTCTATTGACAATAATTTATTCTTTGATCACTAATAATGGCATTCCCTCTGATATTATTTTTTTACTATTCACTCTCATCGTTGCCCCCACGTGGTCCATTTGGTCTATCAATCAATTAAAAAGAATAGCAACCAATGCCAGCCCATCAAATTAAAACCCGTTAAATAAAACTCAACAAGAATAGTAAAGATATTATATCGTCAAACAAGAGTTATCCTGTAAAATGCATCATACGTAAACAAAGGCCTGAGTAAAACAGGAATTAGAAATACAGAAAGGGAATTTTTATGACACAAAAAATCAATGAGATTTTAACCAAAATTAAGCTAACAAGACCTTTTATATTAAACATTACCGATTATTATGCCTTAGAGCTTATTACCAGTGGAGTGCGTTGTTTAGGCGCCTTTCCGATAATGAGTCATGCAGAGCAAGAAATAGAAGAGCTTCTTAAATTATCTAAATCGGTAGTCATTAACCTGGGCAAATTAGATGAACAATTAATTCCTCTGAGTCATCGCATCTGCCGTACAGCTAATGAGCTCAAGATTCCTATTATTTTAGATCCCGTTGGTACCGGGGCAAGTCGCTATAGAACAGATGCGGCAATGAGCATTGTTGAGAATCACAAAATCGCTATCGTTCGAGGTTATCCCAATGAAATTGCGGGATTATTAACAGGACAATTAGATACTCCCAACCACTTTCCTATTGATACGGATACGGTTATAAAAAATGCCAAATCATTATCAACAAAATACAAGGTTGCAGTCGTTGTCAGTGGTAGACGACATATAGTCATTGATGCACATCAAATCGATCAATTTAATTTTGACTCCGCTCTTCTACAAAAGGTGGCCGGAATAGGCAGCTTACTCTCGTCTATTATAGGAGTGTTCCATGCCATAGAAAAAGATAGATTCCTCGCTGCCCATAGTGCTGTTAATTTTTATGCTAATTGTGTAGGACCAACATCCAGTAAATCAACAGGCCCCGCATCCCTAATCACCGGGCTTATCGATAAAATGTATTTTTATTCCTCTTCTGCCATATCCTACTAACTTAATTATTGGAAAACTCGCTACAAAAGGAAAAACACAAAGAAACTTAGAACAGGGATGTACGCGCCGGCACATGAGGACTCGAGCACCGTAGCGACAAAGCAATTCGCCGATACATTAGAACAGCGCAAGAAGTCTACTTTAAAATAACAGCGAAAGCCCGAAGGTTACGGTATCTTGAGTCGCATTTTCTTTCTCAAGATTTTGGAGCATTTTAAAGGTTCCATAATCTTGTTCATGCTCATATTCCACAAAAAGGCTTATCCCGGGCGCTAAACGATAATAAGGTCTAATAATGTATCGCATTTGATTCACCCCGTTACCAATTGCAGCCTTTATCACTGTTCTAGATGCTAAAATGGCCCTAGCGCCTGTTCTGATAAAAAAATTATTCGTCATTTGTGAGTCACGCTGCAACTCAATATCTAATTTAACGCTTCCTCCATAAAAATACGTACGAACATTTGTTGCAATAAAATAAGGCATGAGCCCTTCTATGCCAATACCAGGCTGCCAATAGGGTGATTGAGCAGGTCTATAAAAATAATTTATTCCGCCTTTTATCGCCCAAAATTGATTTATAAGATGCCAATAGAAAATATCAAGATCCGCATTTTGGATGCTTCCTTTTTCCATTTCGGCATCATTACTGAATAACTCTAGCTTATTGTAATCATACCCATATAAACCGTTAAAGGTCAGTTTCTGTACTTGATGAAAAGGATCAGCTCCTAAATCCAAAAAGTTAGCCCCATAGATCCTCATCGGGTGCGCCATGGGATGGTGCACCAATGTTTGGTCGATAGGAGGGTGATCGACACGAACAATTGGACGATTAAGATAAGATGTTTGTTGAATAATATGTTCTGGTTTTGCCTCATCTTTAGTAATTTCTAGTAATGTAGTGTATTGAAATACACGAGACATGCCGCTCATCATATGATAAAGAAGGTGGCAATGAAAAAGCCATTGGCCATTAGCATCCGTATCAACATCAGCGGTTACCGTAGCACCTGGAGGGACATCCAAAGTATGTAATAAGGGATCATAACTACCATGTCCATTACGTAAAATAAACCAATGTCCGTGTATATGCATAGGATGACGCATCATGGAAGGATTCGTAAAAATAAAACGATATCTCTTATTTGGTTTTAAGGGGATTGGACGAGCAAGATATTCAGGTACTCCATTAATAAACCAAATATACCGATCCATATAACCAAATAACTCCATTTTAATCACCTGATTTACCGGTTTATTAGGATCATTAGTTTTCACTGCCGCTTTTAACGTTTGATATTTTGTTCCAAAAGTTTGGGCCTTTTGCCCCATAAAAGGGGAGAATAGATCACCCTGTTGCGTTGGCTCGGTCTGCATCAACATAACACCCATGCGGTGATCCATCTTCATGTCATGGTCGCCTGATTTCATCTGGGAAGATGCGCCGTCCTCATGCATCATTAGAGACATCATTTGTCGCATCGCAGGTTTAGGCTCAGGAAAAGGTTTAACGTTTTGGTAAGGAACTAATTGCTGTGGTTTAGTTATTAATGCGCCATAAACGACACCAAGGGTATCAATAGATTCGGCATAAATAATATAGGGTTGATTTTGTTGAATTCTAACCAAAACATCATAAGTTTCACCTGGCGCAATTTTTAATTTTTTTATTGTGTAAGGAACCACATCATTGCCTTCAATGTGTACTACCTGCATGGAACTGTTCGGTATTTTTACATTAAAGATAGTGCTAGCAGCAGCCCCTATAAATCGCAATCGGACTACGTCTCCTTTACATACTCGAGCAGTCCACGGCACTAATTTTGATTGCCCATTCAACAGAAATGCATCATATGCCACATCACTAATATCATAAATACTCATGCGCATTTGCTGCATCATTTTGTAATCATCAAACAATTTTCTGTCGCTCATCAGCTGAAGAGCTGCGATAATCACGAACAAACTTGACTAAAGATGGCTGCAATGGAAATTTTGGAGAATAATAGTCCCCTTCCTTTTTCAGATTAGCCAAGATCTGTTCGGGAGCGGTGTTACTCCAATCAGACAAAACAATCACATAATCTTTCGTGTATTTATAATGGGTAGGATGTATTGGGTCGATGACAAAAGCGCCATATAGACCTTGTTGTTCTTGTAATTCAGCATGAGCATGATACCAATAAGTACCATCTTGCTCTAAAGTAAATTCATAACGGAAAACACCGCCGGGCGGAATCCCCTTCTGTGCTACTCCCAAAACACCATCCATTTGCCAAGGGACAAGCAAACCATGCCAATGAATTGCTGTTTCTTTATCAAGATGGTTAGATACATTGATAGTAACTCTATCCCCTTTTTTAAAATGCAACGTCGGGGCTGGAATCTGATTATTTACCGCGATAGCTTTCTGAAATTTTCCGGCATACTGAACCATCTTGTATTGAACAGAGAGGTTTACTATATGATGAGCAGCAATAGCGGAATGAAAAAATAACAGTGTTATCAGGCTATAGCTTAAAAAGCGAGTCCATTTCACACAAGCCACTCCTTAAATGATATCCAACTGTACCATAACTTTTAACTTTTTCCCCTTTTAGCTTAGTAAATTCACTGTAAACGAGCTTATTATTCGTAGGCTCTTCTTTATTTTCAACATTTTGTTCTGTAATAAGACAAAAAAGGTGTTTTATTTCTATAATTAAGATAGAATTGACCAATATTAAATCATTGAGACCGCGAAAAAGACACTGCACCTCATTATTCTTTATTGATAGGATCATTTATGCCTGAATTAAGACGCTTCGTTGATGCCCAAACAACAGACTATGCCCAAGCAAAAAAGGAAATTGCTGCTGGACAAAAAACAAGTCATTGGATTTGGTATATATTTCCTCAACTTAAAGAACTTGGCTACAGTAGCACTGCAAAGTTTTATGGTATTGTTGATTTTAATGAAGCCTGTGACTACCTAAGTCATCCAGCTCTCTTTAAGAATTACAACGAGATGATAACCCTTGTTGAACAACAATTAAGTAAGAAACCAACTGCTTCTCTAACGCATTTGATGGGTGGGCAAGTAGACGCTAACAAGTTAGTATCCAGTTTAACTTTATTTCGTAGCGCCGCAGCGTTCCTGGAAGCCCAACCAGGAAGGCCCCAACATGATTTTAAAGAGATAAAAGAACGTTGCGACAATATCTTTAGCATTATAGCAACGCAGGGCTATTCTCCCTGCCCCACGACGCTCACTTATCTACCATCTGGCTTGGAACCACAAAAGAAAAAAACGCCGGTACAGCGTAATACTCTTTTCTCTACTCCAACACCTCCAGTCCAACCAACATCTATTGAAGCCGCAGCGATTAGAACACAAACAAGCTCTCCTCTTCTTCCCTATCTGAAAGACTACATCCAAACACGTCCTAATGAATGGTCGTATCATTATAACTTTTTGGGACTCGTTGCTTTAACTTATTTCATTCTAGATGCAGTTTTAGGAACGGATTATTTCCATATAAAAAATAGCGAAGTCAAAGTACATGCAGCAACTAAACTAATGCACCTACTAGATCCGCAATACAAGGGCTCCATTGAACCATTTACCAAAGCGGAACAAGCGGCCTTAGGAGAAGGACGCCTTGGTGCTCGGGTTGCCGAACAAGGAGGCTTACAACACTTAATACAAAATGCTCCTACTCATCAGTTTGAAGAGCCAGATTCAGAAATCAATTTAAGAGCCCAATAGTTAATGTTGAGAATAATGGTCTTGATTACCCTATGCGGCATCAAGGCTTCATCGGCTGCTCGCCCCCCTTCGTTTGAGTGCCTACAAATAAGCTGAAGCAGTACAATGCCCTTGCAGGAACGCTCGAAACGATGCATATCGAAGACAATATACAAACAGATCTTGAAATGGTAACATTTAGACCAATTAAATCACTAAGGAATCATTTTGAATCATATCCATTATAGAAAGAAACATTTTTATATAAAAAAAACCATTCCTTTTTGCATTCTCTTAGCTAGTTTTTTATTTTCTTGGTCTGTATCAGCACAGTTAATTTCTCAAGAACATCTTGCTGAGATAAAAACCTATAAATACACTTTTTCTGACCACAACGAATTTACCGTGTCGTTTGCTGACTATCCTAAAGGGCAAGAGCGATTTTACGAGCTGCAATTTGAAAAAGATGCGTTCTTACCTAATGAAATTAAAACAAGCTCTCATAGCTTAAAAATTTCGGGAAATAATCATAGCGATGATTTATTTATGTTCGCCTATAAAAAGCTAAGTGGATTGAAAGCCAATACTCGTTATCTCGTGAGTTTTTCTTTAGAGTTCGCATCTAATGCCCCCAGCGACTCTGTAGGAGCTGGCGGCTCTCCTGGTTCATCTGTTTTTGTAAAAATAGGAGCAGTGAACAAAAAGCCTGAACGTTATCTTGATGAAGCCAATAACTATAGAATGACCTTAGATAAAGGTAATCAAGCAATTGACGGCAAAGACATGATATTAATAGGAACGATAGGAGTTGATACCCATGATTCTATTTACCGCTTAAAAACCTTGCCTTATCAACCCGATGCAGAAATGCAAAAGAAGCTTGATGATTACTACGTTACAAGTAACGATAAAGGAGAAGCATGGTTAGTTGTTGGTACTGACTCAGCCTATGAAAGCACCTCGACTATATTTTACACTAATTTAATAGCCTCTTTTAAGGAGCTAAAATAAGTTCTTTTGAGTAGGTTGAGCAAGTTTTTGCCTGACCTATTCAAGTTGAATGCTACTGATCAACTCGCTACAAAGATAAATCAATCACAAAATTTTATTTTCTTTTCTTTCCTACCTTAATCATTTTCACTCCTTTAATCGTGTTATCACTTACCTTTAAAATTTCAATACGATAATTGTCTATAACGAGGCAAGACTCAGCAGGAGGGATATAGCCTAAATACTCGATAATCAAACCACTTAATGTTCTTGGCCCGATTAAAGGCAAATTCCAGCTCATCATACGGTTTAAATGACGTAATGTCATACTTGCATCTACTATGACATACCCATCATCTAGGGGCGTGATGTCACGACTTAAAGCAGCGATGTCCGTGGTAAACTCGCCCACTATTTCTTCAAGTATGTCCTCCATGGTAACCAATCCCAGAATATCGCCATATTCATCCACTACAAAGCAACTACGTCTTTTCATCTTTCTAAAATTCAAAATTTGGATGTTTAATGGTGTGGCCTCTGGGATAAAATAAGGGGCATCGGCGCTTTTTAATAAACTATCAATATCTAATTTATCTTCTAATGCCAAATTTAAAACGTTTCGAGCATGAATCATCCCGACAAGATTATCTATAGATCCCCTGTATAAAGGCAAACGAGTATGTTGTGCTGTTTCTAATTGTTCTAAAAGTTGCGACCATGGTTGCTCTAAATCAATACCCACTATATCCGCCTTAGGAACCATAATATCTTCAACAGTAGCCTGTTCCAAATCCAACAAACTAATTAACATGCTCTTATGTTCCACTGGCAAAAGGCCGCCAGCTTCATGTACCACGGAACGAAGCTCTTCACCAGTTAGGGCTTCTTTCTGCATCTTGTTTATTGAAATGCCAAATATTTTCAAAATTCCATTAGACGTTAAACTAATCGTATGAACTAAAGGGGCAAAAAGCCAAAGTAAAATTTTTAACGGTAAGGAGCATGAGAAAGCAACTTGTTGAGGATAAATTGCGGCTAGTGTCTTAGGTGTCATTTCAGCGAAAACCAACACAACCAGTGTTAAAAGAACTGTCGCAATAGCGACCCCAATTTCCCCATAATAGCGTTGGCCGATTAATGTAGCTATAGTCGATGAAACAATATTGGCTAAAGTATTGCCTATTAATACGACACTTAATAACTTGTCAGGTCGTGCAAGCATCTGATTAACACGAATAGCTTGTTTATCATTTTTTTTTACCAGATATCTTAATTTATATCGATTAATAGACATCATGCCTATTTCAGATCCTGAAAAAAATGCTGATAATAAAATCAAAAAAACTAGAATGATCAACAACGTTGAAATAGGGAATTGCACTTAGTTTCCTCATGATTTTGCTGCGAGAAAATAAAGTATCATAAGGGATTCAAGAAAGCGAGATTGATAAAGAGTTTAGAATATCTAAACTCTTTATCTTTTAGAACAATACAGTCTTTTATGCCATATTCATAATTAATTTACTCGTTAGAAGAATTATAACGTTTAATACTTGACATAATTTCTTCGCGTGCCACTTCCGGACCGACCCATCCTTCTATTTTAACCCATTTACCTTCTTCCAAGTCCTTATAATGAGTAAAGAAGTGTTCTATAGACAACAATAAATGCTGTGGTAAATCCAAGTGAGATTCTATATTTTGATACATTTTACTCAATTTAGCGGTAGGCACAGCAAGTAACTTAGCATCGACTCCAGACTCATCTGTCATCTTTAACATGCCGATTGTTCGGCAAGAAATTACCGCGCCACTGATTAAAGGTACAGGAGTCACCACCAACACATCAACTGGGTCGCCATCTTCCGATAAAGTTTGCGGAATATATCCATAGTTGGCTGGATAAAACATAGCGGTTGCCATAAATCTATCGACAAACAAGGCACCAGTTTCTTTGTCTACTTCATACTTTACTGGCTCTCCATGCATAGGAATTTCGATAATCACGTTAATATCATTCGGAACGTCGTTACCGCTTTTAATTTCCATTAAACTCATTTATATGCCCTTATAGTCAATAAGAAAAGTTTATTATCCTAGAAAAAGCCCTTTAGATCTACTGCATCTGCTAAGTGTACTAAATTTGTTGAATTTCCTAGAGTTTTCTCCTCCATCACGATAATAACTTCTACTTTGATGAAAAATCTTGCCAAAAGACAAAGACAAGCTGTCGCAATCTAATAAAGGAAATGTATAATATCTTTTTAATTATTAATCAGGTTAATTATGACTTGCTTGTTTTGCAAAATTGCTCAAGGTGAAATTCCTGCTACTGTAGTTTATCAAGACAATGATATAATGGCCTTTCGTGATATTAGACCACAAGCACCTACGCACATACTGATTATCCCCAAGCAGCATATTGCAACAATCAATGACTGTGACGATGATGATAGTCAGCTTCTGGGATCGATGATTTTAAGAGCAAAGAAATTAGCTCAGTCTGAAGGACTTAGTGATGTAGGATACCGATTAGTTTTTAATATTAATTCTGGTGGCGGGCAGGAAGTTTACCACATTCATTTACATTTACTTGGTGGACGTCAAATGACTTGGCCGCCAGGCTAGGAGTTCTTGCTATGGAACAACTATATACTAAACTCCTTCAAGAGTTAGGTGAAGATATCAATCGTGAAGGGCTAAAAGATACTCCCGCACGAGCATCGAATGCGATGCGGTACTTAACAAAAGGTTATCGTGAAGATCTGGACGACATTATAAATGGCGCTCTCTTCGACTCTGACATGAGTGAATTGGTCATAGTAAAAGATATAGAATTATATTCTATGTGCGAACATCATTTATTGCCTTTTTTAGGGAAATGCCACGTAGGTTATTTACCTAACGGTAAAGTAATAGGCCTCTCTAAAATCGCTCGCATTGTTGATTTTTTTGCTCGAAGACTACAAATTCAAGAGCGAATGACAGGAGAAATAGCTCGTTGTATTGAGTCTGTCACTGGAGCTCGAGGTGTTGCTGTAGTGATAGAAGCAAAGCATCTTTGCATGATGATGCGAGGTGTTGAAAAGCAGAATTCTGTTATGACTACATCGATGATGTTGGGCGAAATGGGCTCTAATCACAGTAGCCGCAGTGAATTTTTAAACCTGATTCGTTGACCTTTGCCATTCGCGTAATGGCATCAACTTAATATTTACGGCGTCTGTTGGGCTACGCTATCGCTTGGTTCCAACCTACCAGTATTACTCCATACTCCTAAAATCGACGCCATTAACCTTCAAATGATGGCATCAACTTAAGGTTTATAACCAGCAAGCGGCAACGCCGCATTGCCGGTTATAATCAATAGCACTTACTCTTCTTCTGAATGATCGTTTACCACATCAGCATGTTTGCCATCTTTTTCATGATGTGTTGCTTCATCATTCGCAGTAGCGCTTGCTGCGTTAGAGGCTGCTTGAGGTTTATCTTTCCATTCTAGTTTTACGCGGCCTTGCTTATCAATCCCCGCGACAAATACCTCAATATCCTGTCCTTCTTTTAGGACATCCTCAACTTTTTGCGCTCTATCATTGCAAATTTGTGAAATATGCAATAATCCATCCTTGCCAGGTAAAAGATTAATAAACGCGCCAAAATCGACAATTTTACTTACTTTACCTTGGTAAGTCTGGCCAACTTCTACTTCAGCAATCAACGCTTTAATTTGTCGTTGAGCTTCCTCTAAAGCCATTTGATCTGGTGAAAATAATTGCACAACGCCAGTATCATCAATATCAATTGAAACTCCTGTGCTTTCAATCAGACCTTTAATTGTTGCGCCACCTTTACCGATAATTGTTCTAATTTTATCTTCAGCTACTTTCATTGTAGTGATTCGTGGTGCATGCTGTGATAATTCTTCCCTATGCTCAGACAAAGCATTATTCATTATGCCAAGAATATGAATGCGGCCAGCTAAAGCTTGTTCCAGCGCCTGCTCCATGATTTCACTGGTAATTCCAGTGATTTTAATATCCATCTGTAATGCGGTAACCCCTTGTTCCGTACCAGCCACTTTAAAATCCATATCACCTAAATGGTCTTCATCACCTAGAATATCGGTCAATACAGCAAAACGCTCACCTTCTTTAATTAACCCCATGGCCACACCTGCAACAGGAGCTTTTAGAGGGACGCCAGCATCCATCAGAGCCAAACTAGTACCGCAAACAGTCGCCATGGAACTTGAACCATTAGATTCAGTAATCTCAGAAACAACTCTCAGTACATAAGGAAAATCAGCCGCACTAGGAAGTACTGCCATCAAAGCACGTTTAGCCAAACGACCATGCCCAATTTCACGACGCTTAGGACTGCCAACCATGCCTACTTCGCCTACAGAATAAGGAGGGAAATTGTAATGGAGCATGAATTTATCTTTAGCTTCCCCATTAATTCCATCTAAAATTTGTGCATCGCGCTCATTGCCTAAAGTAGCAACAACGATAGCCTGGGTTTCTCCGCGGGTGAACAAGCAAGATCCATGGGTTCTTTCCAAGAATTTAGTACGAATAGCAATAGGACGTACTGTTTTATGATCGCGGCCATCAATACGAGGCTCACCATTAAGAATACGGTTACGAACCGTAGAGCGCTCTAAATTACCAAACATTTCGGTAATTTCGTCTGCTCTTAACTCACCATTTTCAGTTAATAATGCAGCTACCGCTTGATCTCTCAACTGATCTAAACGTTGATAACGCTGTTGTTTGTCTTTGATCAGATAGGCCGCCTCTACATCATTCTGGCACATATCAATAACTCTTGCTTGTAAATTAGTGTTGATTTCTGCTGGAGTCCAATCCCAACGAGCTTTGCCTGTTTCAGCAGCTAACTCTTCAATTACTTTAATGACACCTTTCATCATTTCGTGACCAAACATAATTGCGCCACGCATAATATCTTCACTTAATTCTTTGGCTTCTGATTCAACCATTAAAATTGCTTCTTTAGTACCTGCAACCACTAAATCAAGTTTAGATCCTTCCAACTCTTTTCTGCTAGGATTTAATAAGTAAATGCCATCTTTATAGCCTACACGTGCAGCACCTATAGGTCCATTAAACGGAATGCCGGAAAGAGCAATAGCTGCAGAAGCACCTATCATTGCAAGAATGTCTGAAGAAACATCTGGATTTAAAGAAAGAACTGTCGCAATAACTTGCACTTCGTTATAGAAATTATCTGGGAATAGGGGACGAATGGGTCTATCGATCAAACGTGAAATTAATGTTTCATTATCACTAGGTCTGCCTTCACGCTTATTAAATCCGCCAGGGATTTTTCCCACCGCGTAGAACTTCTCCTGATAATTTACTGTGAGAGGAAAAAACCCATTATTTTCCGCATTCTCTTTTTTTCCAACAACGGTTACCAACACTTGGGTACCATTCATGCTCACTAACACAGCACCATCAGCCTGTCTTGCTATTTCACCAGCTTCTAATACTAGAGTGTGGTCACCAAATGCTACCTCTTTTATAATTTTAGCCACGTAATGTTCCCCATTAAGTAATTATAACGAAAAAAAAGGCGCAGAAAACTGCGCCTTTTATCTAAACGATTGAATATGTCTGATGCGTCTCTTTAGAGACCATAATCTCAACAATCAATAAGAATCTCTCAATCCTAAACTTTGGATTAATGTCTGATAACGAGATTGATCTGTACGCTTCAAATATTTTAGCAACTTGCGGCGCTTATTAACTAAGCTTTGCAAACCACGTCTGGAGTGAAAATCTTTTTTATGATCTTTGAAGTGGTCAGTCAAATATTTAATACGACCAGTAATCAAAGAAACTTGCACCTCTGGTGAGCCAGTATCTTTATCAGCACGCTTGTATTCTTTAACAATTTCTGCTTTTTCCGCGCTATTTAGCGACATTATATACTCCTGGAACTAAGCTAAGTATTCATTCAAAGGCGAACATTCTACCAAGGCATGCTAAATGAAACAAGAGCTTGAAATTAATTTGTGCAAAAAATTTCATACTTCTCTCCCATTATACATAATTAATCATGTATAAGCGTGTTAACAATACGCTCTAGTTTGAACAAAAATACCATGATTTTAGAGCATCGCTGCAAAAAACATGACCCTTGTCAAAAAAGTAGCGGTTGTAAACGGCCTTTAGAAGGCAAGTAGGCGCTTTGCTTTTAAATCACCATTAACTTGTCGTTCACCTATTCCAATAAATTGTGACCGCTCATTATAGAGACGAACACAATCTGCCACATCAACATTCATCTTATTAGCAAGAACTCTGCCCTGACGAATAGAAAACACCTCTTCGTCAGATAAGATAACCTGAGACAAATAATCAACTGCTTTATCCATGGGAATCAGGCAGTTAATCTTCTGTGTTAAAGACATTTCTTCTATTTGTTCCAAAGTGTACATAGGTATCTGTTGGAACCCTGAAGTGTATAGCCTATGTAGACGAGTGACATGAGCTCCTACCTGCAAATCATCGCCAATATCTTCAACTAAATTGCGTATATAAGTTCCCTTACTGCACGTTACTGTTAATGAAAATTGCTTTCCATCAAAATAATTCAAGTCTAATTGACTAATTAATATATCCCTGGCATTACGCTCTATTTCTATACCCTTTCTTGCAAACTTATATAAGGGAACACCATTATGCTTTAAGGCAGAAAACATCGAAGGTATCTGCTTTGTGCGTCCTTTATATTGCTCTAAAATGTCGTGCAATTGCATTTCGGAAATAGAGTAATCATCAGTCTGAGCAATAACTTCACCAGTAGCATCTGCTGTATTAGTTTTTATCCCCAACAACCCTGTAGTTTCATAGCATTTATCAGCATCAAGAATATACTGACAAATCTTAGTTGCTTCACCAAAACAAATTGGCAGCATACCCGTAGCTAAAGGATCAAGACTGCCTGTATGACCCGCCTTTTTAGCACCAAACAAGTTCTTTGCCTTTTGTAAAGCAAAATTAGAAGACATTCCTTCAGATTTATTGAGCAGTAGGATTCCATCTATAGCGGATTTATGTTCAGTTACTTTCATCGTCATCGGAGTTCGTATCATTCACTTTATCAATTAGACGGCTTAACCGCTCACCATATTCTATTGATTCATCATAAATAAAATGAAGCTGGGGAACGGTTCGCAAAGTAATGCTACGCGATAAAGCAGTACGCAGATAGCTTGCTGCTGCATTTAAAATATTGGTAGCTAATTGTTTATCCTCACTAAAAATAGTGAAATACACTTTTGCATGTCCTAAATCAGCGGATACCTTAACCGCTGAAATAGTAACAAAACCTTTTAAGCGTGGATCTTTGATCTCCTGAGGAATGATCTGAGCCAACTTACGTTGAATCATCTCAGCAATTCTATCAGTACGTTTAAAATTATTGCTCATCTTTATAAATCACGCTTAATTTCAACAGTCTCATACACTTCGATTAAGTCGCCAGGCTTAACGTCATTATAATTTTTTACACCTATACCGCACTCAAAGCCTTGACGAACTTCAATCACATCATCTTTAAAGCGACGTAAAGACTCTAAGGTACCTTCATAGATTACTACGTTAGCACGTAATACACGTATAGGATTATTACGCTTAATAGCCCCTTCAATAACCATACAGCCAGCAATTGCACCAAGTTTTGGCGATTTAAATACATCACGAACTTCAGCAATACCAACAATTTGCTCTTTGAATTGCGGAGCAAGCATACCGGTTAACGCCCCTTTAATTTGATCCACAATGTCATAGATTACACTGTAATAATGTAAAGATATTGATTCTTGCTCTGCCAAGCGCTTAGCAGTACTATCTGCTCTAACATTAAATCCTATTAAAATTGCGCTAGATGCTATTGCTAAATGAACATCAGACTCAGTAATTCCACCAACACCACTTGAAATTACTTCAACTTTTACTTCGTCATTTGATAATTTCACTAAGGCATCAGAAATTGCTTCTAAAGATCCTTGAACATCTGCTTTTAGGACAATATTTAGCACCTTGGATTCGGCTGCTGTCATATTTTCCATGATGCCTTCGATAGAAGATTTTTGACGTCTTGCTAATTTAACATCGCGGAATTTTCCTTGACGGAATAAAGCAACCTCTCTGGCTTTCTTCTCATCAGCAACAACTATAGCCTCATCGCCTGCATGAGGAATTGCCGACAAACCAAGAACCTCTACAGGAGTAGATGGTCCAGCGCTGTCTACTAAGTCCCCGTTATCGCCAACTAATGCGCGAACACGACCATATTGAAAACCTGCGAGTATAATATCCCCTTTATGCAGCGTACCACTTTGCACTAATACAGTAGCAACAGGGCCTCGTCCCTTATCCAGGCGCGATTCGATAACTACACCTTTTGCCGCACCATCGGTTAATGCAGTTAACTCCAGAACTTCTGCTTGCAATAAAATGGCGTCAAGCAGTTCATCGATACCTATACCTGTTTTTGCTGAAATAGAAACAAACATGGTGTCACCACCCCAAGACTCAGGGATAACCTCATGGACAGACAATTCATTCATGACTCTTTCAGGATCTGAATCAGGCTTATCTATTTTATTAATTGCAACGATAATAGGTACTTTTGCTGCTTTAGCATGTTGAATCGCTTCTATAGTTTGAGGTTTAACCCCATCATCGGCTGCAACAATCAGAATCACTATATCAGTTGCTTGAGCACCGCGCGCTCTCATTGCAGTAAAGGCAGCATGTCCAGGTGTATCAAGAAAAGTGACATCGCCCTTAGGTGTGCTCACATGATAAGCCCCTATATGTTGAGTAATGCCCCCTGCTTCTCCTGCAGCAACCTTAGTACGGCGAATATAATCGAGTAAAGAAGTTTTACCATGATCTACGTGCCCCATTATAGTAACAACAGGTGCGCGAGGAGCTCTATGTGACCCTTTAGATATTGACTCACCTAAGCCAGCTTCTATTGCATCTTCTTTTATAACAGTCGCTTTGTGTCCCATTTCTTCAACAACAATTACCGCCGTTTCTTGGTCAATAACCTGATTAATTGTTGCCATGGCACCTAAGGTCATCATCACTTTAATTACTTCTGCTGCTTTCACAGACATACGTTTTGCAAGTTCAGCAACAGTAATCGTTTCAGGAACCATTACTTCTCTGACGATGGGGGCTGTAGGTAAAGCAAATCCATGTGTTAAGGACTCTTCTGCTTCTTTATATTTATCTGATTTTTCAGAACCCTTACGTTTTTTAAACTTATTCCGGCCACCGCGACGGTGAGCATCAATATCCTCTTCGTCCCGTTCAAAAGTTTGATATTTGGGTTTTTTCTTAACTTTTTTGAACTCAGAGGCCTCAGCTTCAGACTTCGTTTGCTCAACAAATTTCTTTTTAGTGGTTTTCTCTGCGGATTTCGCCTCTTCTTTCATTGAAACTGCTGAAGAAACGACTTCTGGTGAAGCATTCTCTAAGACTTTTTCTGTTAACAATTCTAATGGATCAGTAGGTTCTTCTTCCGAAAGAATTACAGTAGCTTCTTCAATATTTTGTCCTTCAGACTCATTCTGAACGACAGACTCATCGGCTACCGGAGCTTCAACAATTAGCTCTTCAGTAGTGTTTTCTTCATTTGGTGGGAGCTTTTCAACAACTGACGCTGACTCCGCTGCAGAAGGAGATGTAATCTCTCCGATTTCAGGCTGCTCAACAATACTGCGTTGTTTAACGAATGTTTTTTTCTTACGTACTTCAACATTCACTGTTTTGCCACTATGAACATCGTGCCCCACAGTAACCTGAGATAAACTTTTACGTCGTAAAGTTATTCTTTCAGGTGTAGCAACGGTATCACGTGCAGAGCTACCCTTTAGGTGATTGAGTAAAATTCGCTTTTGATCCTCATTCACAGTCTGTTGATCATCCGTGAAAGACAACCCCGCTTCCTGTAACTGGTTCAATAAGCGTTCAACTGGGATACCAACGACTTGAGCTAATTGTTTAACCGTCACATCCGCCATATTTTATATCCTCTTTCAGCACTTTCTTAATGAAACTGCATATATATATTTTAACACTTTCAAACACCATCTCTGGTGTAATTAATTATAAAAACCTCAGTGCTTACATAAACCATGGTTCTCTTGCCTTCATAATTAAGGCAGCGGCTTTTTCTTCTGTTATACTATCAATTTCAAGCAATTCATCTACCGAATGCTCTGCTAATTCTTCCATAGTAGTAATGCCCTTACTAGCTAATTTATTAGCAAGCTCTTCGGTCATTCCCTCCATCGTCAGAAGAGAAGCATCTGGTGAGCCAGATAATCCTTTTCCTGAAGAAAGTGCCATAGTTAACAAAGCATCATTCGCTCTATTTCTAAGTTCCTCAACGATCTCTTCATCAAATTCCTCTATCGCAAGCAGCTCTTCTTTAGGTACATAAGCTATTTCTTCTAGAGAAGAAAATCCATGGGCTACCAATAAAGTAGCAATTTCTTCGTCAATTTCAAGATTAGAAGTAAATAGCTTGACTATTTTACTTGATTCTTCTTGATTTTTATTTTCAAACTCTTCTATTGTCATGACATTAAGAGTCCAGCCTGTCAGCTGGCTTGCTAATTTGACATTTTGTCCATTTCTACCAATCGCTTGCGATAACTGTTCTTTTTCAACTGCGAGATCCATAGTATGACTATCTTCATCGACTACTATAGAAGATATATCCGCAGGAGCCATAGCATTAATCACTAGCTGCGCAGGGTTATCATCCCATAAAATAATATCTACACGTTCTCCACCAAGTTCGCTTGATACCGCCTGGACTCTTGCACCACGCATACCGACACAAGCACCGATAGGATCTATACGTCCATCATTAGTTTTAACAGCAATTTTGGCTCTGTTTCCTGAATCACGAGCAGCGGCACGAACCTCAATAATATTTTCACCGATTTCAGGAACTTCAATGCGGAATAGCTCAATAAGCATTTCATTACGTGTACGACTTACAAAGAGCTGCGGGCCACGAGCCTGAGGTGAAATTTCATATAAATAAGCACGGACTCTATCATTAGGTCGAAACATCTCATGAGGCAACATCTCTGTCCGAGGTAAAAAGGCTTCTGCTTTACCCCCCAAATCAATAATCACATTATCTCGAGTAACTTTCTTAACGGTTCCATAGACTAGTTGACCTAATTTACTACGGAATTGATCAATAACTAGTTCACGCTCAGCTTCTCTAACTTTTTGCATGATTACTTGACGAGCCGTCTGGGCTTCAATTCTACCGAATTCAATAGAAGGAATAAGTTCTTCAATCCGCTCACCAATTGCGATTGATGGATTACGATTTTTAGCTTCGTCTAAAGTTAATTGATGATCGGGAAATTCAAGCTCATCATCATTGACTACATCCCAATATCTAAAAGTTTCATATTCGCCAGTTCGCGGGTCAAGTTTAATACGCACACCTATTTCTAAGCCTAAAATCTTGCGTGTCGCAGACTCTAGTGCTGACTGAATAGCACGAATAATAACTTCTTTACTTACCCCTCTTTCGTTTGATAACGCCTCAGCAACTAATAACAATTCTTTGCTCATTGTTCGCCTCTCTAGACTGTCAAATTTGCTTTCACAATATTTGAAAAAAGTAGTTCTTGATGTTCCCCATTTATATCCAATACTACTGTGCTTTCATTCGCTGAAACAATAATACCTGACATTTTCCGTTTACCGTTTACTGGCTTAAAAGTCTTTACCTGAACTGCTTGTCCTAAGTAACGTTGATATTGCTCATGGTTAAACAATGGCCTAGGAATGCCTGGGGATGATATTTCTAAATTATAGTTTCCTGGAATTGGATCTTCTACATCAAGTAATGCGCTAACTTGCTTACTAACTGCTTGACAGTCTTCGATTCCAATTCCATCTGGCTTATCTATGTATATACGCAATAAAGAGTGTTTACCCTGAGAGAGGTATTCACATCCCCAGAGTTCATATCCCATGTCATTAACAATGGGAGACAGTAATTGTACTAGTTCATCTTGCATCATAATATTAAATTAACAAACAAAGAAAGGGCGCACACGCCCAAGTCTGTTAACTGACTTAGATTAGCACAGTACCCTGTTTAACATAATAAAAAACCCCATAAATGGGGTTCTGAAAAGTGGTAGCGGGGGCAGGATTTGAACCTACGACCTTCGGGTTATGAGCCCGACGAGCTACCAGGCTGCTCCACCCCGCGTCAACTGAGGCCAATTATACTGGGAGTTGCTGATCATAGCAAGTACTTTTCGCAAAGTTTAGTAATTAATTAGTCTTAATTCGCTGTAGATAGTATATCAATGGTTTTTAGAGCATAAGATGAACAGTTTTTGCAATGCTAGGCAGGGATACATGACCTAGCATTATTGGTATAGAGTTTGGAATTAATATGTCCTATGACATTAACCATTAAAAGCATTAATGCATGCAGCAATTAAGGCCCCAGGAAATATTCCTAAATACAGTAAAGAAAGGCAATTTAACGAATAGAACAATCCATTGCCTTTACCGATCACAATTCGCTCATTATGAGTAGGCTGATCAAAATACATAATTTTAACAATTCGCAAATAATAGTATGCACCTATAACAGTCAGTACAAGACCAACAATTGCGACCCATAACATATTGGCATCTACTAACGCTTTAAGCACCAACAACTTAGTAAAGAAACCAACGGTAGGGGGAACTCCGGCCATAGAAAACATGACAACAAGCATCATAAACGCAAGCCAAGGACTTCTTTTATTTAATCCTTTTAAATCATCTACGCTATCTATTTCCATGCCTTGATTCGACATTAAAACGATGAGACCAAATGCAGCCGCAGACATCAAAGCATAAACAACAATATAGTATAAGGCAGCGGAATAACCTGCTGCGTTTGCAGCCAAAACTCCAAATAATGCGTATCCCATATGAGATATTGCTGAATAAGCGAGTAAACGTTTAATTTTATTCTGTACTACAGCAAATAAATTTCCTAATGCTGCTGATAGTAAAGACATGACTAATATAATTTGCTGCCATTGTGCCGCAATATCGATAAAACCAATTGTGAGTAAGCGAAACGCCATACCCATCGCCGCAACTTTAGGTGCTGTACTAATAAATAGAGTAACCGCACTCGGAGCACCTTGGTAGACATCTGGCGCCCACATATGAAAAGGTACTGCAGCTAATTTAAAGCCAACTCCGGCAAGAATAAATACTAAAGCAAAAGCCAGCAATAAATTTTGTTGCTGATGGCTTGCAGCGATTGCATTAGCAACTTCGAGTAGATCAAGCTTTCCAGTAGCCCCGTAAATTAATGAAATACCATATAACAGCATTCCAGAAGCAATGGCTCCCATCACAAAATACTTCATTGCGGCTTCTGACGCATCACTATCAGTGCGTCTAATTGCTGTCATAGCATAAAGAGGCAATGACATGAGCTCCAAACCTAGATATATTGTTAACAGTGAATGAGCTGATATAAGAATCATCATACCTAGGGTTGAAAAAAGACCTAGTACATAATAATCCCCATACGGCATTTGCCGTTCTTCCATATAATTATGAGAATAAGCAAAACAGAAAAAAACGGTAATATAAACGAAAAACTTCATCAGATGAGCTATATCATCACTAATAAATAAGCCGTTTAAAGTGACTACTTTAAAGCTGCCTATATATAAATAACTAACACACGCCGATAAAAACAGGCCTATACATGCGACGAAAAATGTAGCCGATTTATATTTATGCCGACAAAATAAATCGGTAAGCAATGCAAGGCATGCGGTCGCCAGCACGATCATCTCTGGAAGGGCTACATGGATATTTTCAAGTAATGCAGTCATATTGTTTAACCTTGCAACGTTACAATTTAGATTTAGCGGCTAGTGCTAGAGTGTGGCTTACTGTTTGATGAACATATTCCAACATCGGCTTGGGATATATACCCAAAGCGATAACCATCAAAGCAAGCAAAACATAAGCACTTAACTCAAATCCCGATATATCTTTTAAAGCAGCTACCTTATCATTAGCAACAGCACCGAAGATAACCCTCTTATACATCCACAATGTATAAGCTGCGCCGAGAATTAATGTAGTAGCAGCCCAAAAGGCAACCCAAAAACCAGCCTTTACGCTACCTAATATCACCATAAACTCACCAACAAAGCCTGATGTGCCAGGTAGTCCTGCATTGGCCATAGCAAACAACATAAAAAATGATGCAAAAATAGGCATAGTATTTACAATACCACCAAAGTCAGCTAACCGTCGTGTGTGCATACGATCATAAATAAATCCGACGCCGGCGAACATTGCGCTTGATACGAAACCGTGAGAAATCATCACCACAATGGCCCCTTCAAGAACTAAACCTGCGGTAGTTAATCCGGTTTGATTTGCAATAGCAAATATAGCGAAACAGCCTAAAGTTACAAATCCCATGTGAGAGATGGATGAATAAGCAATTAATTTCTTCATATCCTTTTGAATAATTGCCACTAATCCAATATAAACTACCGCGATCAATGATAAGGCAACCATTACCCCGGCATATTTACTACACGCGTCCGGCACTATAGGCAGGGAAAAACGAATGAATCCGTATGCCCCTAACTTAAGTAAAATTGCCGCTAAAATTACGGAACCGCCGGCAGGCGCTTCTGTATGAGCATCAGGCAACCAAGTATGCACTGGAAACATTGGAATCTTGATTGCGAATCCTAAGAAAAACGCAATAAAAATTAATGTCTGTGCGGTCATACTCAGTTTAATTGCATAGAAGGTTTCTATCTTAAAGGATCCTGCAATGTACCCCATATACAAGAAACTAGCTAACATTAATACAGAGCCTAAGAAGGTATAAAGGAAAAACTTTATAGCAGCATAAACGCGGTTATCCGAACCCCATATACCAATAATAAGATACATAGGGATTAATGTAGCTTCCCAGAATATGTAGAATAAAATGGCATCCATTGCCGAAAAGACACCAACAAGCAGGCCTTGCATAATTAAGAATGAAGCCATGTATTGCGATACTCTTTTCTTAATCCCATCCCAGGTAGAAAGTATTACTATTAAATTAGTAAAAATACTTAAAACTATAAGTAACAGTGATAAACCATCGATACCTAGAGTGTAGTTAATACCTAGGGCCGGCATCCAGGGAATGTCCTCTAAATACTGCATGCCTGCAGTTTGTATATCAAAACCACTTACTAAAGGAATACAAACAACTAAGCATAGCAATACCGTAAATAACGATAAATAACGCGAAATATTAGGATTACTTTCATCTCCTGTTAGGAGTACAAAAACACCGCCTATAATTGGCAACCAAATCAGCAAATTAAGCAAATGATGCATATTCTTACCTTGTCTTTAGCCCAGTATCAACCAGCACAGAAATATTAATAATCCCAATACCATTACTGTTGCATAATGATACAGATAGCCACTTTGTATTATACGACCTTTACTTGAAAACCATCGAACCAGTCGGCCACTGCCATTTACTACAGCCCCATCAATTAACTTTTGATCGCCTACGCTATAAAAGAATTCGCCTATACCTTTAGAGCCTTTAACAAAAAAGATGTCATTAAAACGATCAAAACCATATTTGTTCATCAGCATGTTATAAATTAAAGAACAACGCTGTGCTAAATAACTTGGAATAGCAGGGAAAGCAATATAGCAAATCCATGCTATAAACGCACCGGCTAAAGAAATCCATAAAGTCAGTGAGTGAACTGAATGAAGCATACTTGTGAAAGGTGAAGTTACCTCATGAGCTAACTCCGCCAATACATTATGCTCAGGCAGAACAAAAATTGACGAGCTGAGTAGGGTTGGTTTATCAAAAAGCATGGGCATATAAAGTACATAACCGAGAATCACAGATGGAATAGCGAGTAACACTAAGGGTAACCAAACTACCCATGGAGACTCATGAACATGACTCAACGTATGCTCATCCATACGAGGCTGACCATGAAAGGTCATGAATAAAGATCTAAAAGTATAAAGAGCGGTTACCATAGCTCCTACTACAACGCAGAAATAGGCATAACTACTCCCGGGAATTTGTGATAATTGCGCTGCCTCAATAATTGTATCCTTTGAGTAAAAACCTGCAAATGGAGGAAATGCACAAAGCGCCAATGAACCAATTAAATAAGTGGCGTAAGTGATTGGCATTTTATTCCATAACCCACCCATTTTCCTCATATCTTGTTCGTGGTGCATTCCAATAATAACTGATCCTGCGCCCAAGAATAACAACGCTTTAAAGCACGCATGTGTAAGCAAATGAAACATGCCCGCACTATATGCTGAAGCCCCCATTGCCACCATCATATAACCTAGTTGTGACAGGGTAGAATAAGCAACCACACGTTTAATATCATTCATTACTAGAGCTAAGATACCAGTAAATAATGCGCCTGTAGCTCCAATAACTAGAACAACAGTTAATGCTGTAGTTGATAACTCAATTAAAGGAGATATTCGAGCGATCATAAATACCCCAGCAGTAACCATCGTTGCCGCATGGATTAACGCTGAAATAGGTGTAGGACCTTCCATAGATTCAGGTAACCACACATGTAATGGTACCTGTGCTGATTTACCCATAGCCCCCACATAAAGCAAGAGGCAAATAACAGTCATCAATGACCAAGGGTGGCCAGAAAATAATTCTATCTTTTGGCTAGCTAAGTAGGTCGCACTTTTAAATACAGTCGCGTAATCAAGACTACCTGTATAAGCAAAAACTAATGCTATCCCCAAAACAAAACCGAAGTCCCCTACCCTATTCACTAAAAATGCTTTTAGACTTCCCTCCAAAGCAGATTCTCTTTGATACCAAAAACCGATAAGGAGATACGATACGAGACCTACACCTTCCCAACCAAAAAATAATTGGAGGAAGTTATTTGAAGACACCAGCATCAACATCATAAAAGTAAATAAGGAAATATAGCTAAAGAAACGCTGATATCCATCATCATCTGCCATATATCCAATACTATATATATGAACCAATAAAGAAACAAAGTTGACAATGACCAACATTACGACGCTTAACGGATCGATTAAAAAACCTAAATTAAATTCATAGGAAAATAATAATCCACCTGTGGCCCAATGATAAAATAAAACACTTGTCGAGCTAATCGCCCCTGAAAATAATTTATAGGCTATATCTATTGATAATATTAAAGAGATAGTAACTCCTATAATAGTTACCATATGAGCCCCTACTCGGCCAATCTGATTACGAAACAAACCAGAAATGACAGATCCAACAAGGGGAGCTAAAACAATAATTAAACAAAGTTGTAGTATACTCACGATCTTAACCTTTTAAATGATTCATCTTATCTACATCAATATTGCCGCGATTTCTGTAGAGCAACATGACTATGGCTAAACCTATAGCGGCTTCTGCTGCTGCCACTGTTAAAATAAAGAAGACAAATACTTGTCCACTTAATTCACGATAATAATGTGAAAAGGCTACGAAATTTGTATTTACCGCTAATAGCATTAGTTCAACACACACTAGTAGCAGAATGATATTTTTGCGATTTAGCATGATGCCTACAAGGCTTAGACTAAACAAAATCGCAGACAATATCAGATAATCATTAACAGGTATCATAATAAAGGATTCCCCAATTGTTATTTCTCTGATTTCATATTGATTAATTGAACTCGATCTTGGGAACGAGTCATAATTTGTTCTTTTATATTTTGACGTTTGGAACGAATAGCGCCTCGGTGCACCAAGGTAATTGCTGATACTATAGCGACCAGTAAGAGGGCGGCAGCTAACTCAAACGCGAGTAAATAATCAGTATAAAGAACCATGCCTAATGCTTCAGTATTAGAAACCTCTCCTTTTGAATCGTTAGGATTGGTTACAGAAGAAGAGTTAAGCAATTGTGAATCAGACGTTTGACTATTTTGCTGAGTCTCTATATTTCCTTTAAAAGAATCTGCAGGAATAGCAACCATCAACAGGCCTGTTAGTAAAGCAACAATAATCAAACCAAAGGGTAAATAGCGTATTAAATGTGTTTTAATACTTTCAACATCGATATTCAACATCATGACTACGAAGAGGAACAAAGTCATGACCGCGCCTACATATACCAATACCAAAATCAACGCGAGAAACTCCGCCTCAACTAACATCCATAGTATGGCACTGGCAAAAAAAGTGAGTACTAAGAATAGCACACAGCGCACTGGGTTATTTTGACTAATTACCATTAAAGCAGAACCGACCGCTAAGGCAGCAAAAATATAAAAAATTACCTGAACTAATAAATCATGCATAATTGACCTCTTTATCGGTATTTTTCATCAGCAGCACGATCTGCTGCCAATTGCGGTTCCATCATGTCACCTAAAGCTAATAATTTTTCCTTAGTCATTATATTCTGGCCGCGTTCGCTTACATGATAATGTTGTATTGGAGTAACCACTATAGAATCTACAGGGCATGACTCTTCACATAAACCACAATTGATACACTTAAATATGTCTATATCATAACGAGTGGTTCTTCTTGAACCATCAGCTCTTGCTTCAGATTCAATAGTAATTGCTAATGCAGGGCACACTGCTTCACATAATTTACATGCAATACATCGTTCCTCACCATTAGGATATCGGCGTAATGCCAATAAGCCTCTGAACCGAGGTGACGATGGAGTGTGCTCTTCTGGAAATTGAACTGTAAATTTTTTCTTAAAGAAATATTTACCGGTTAGCTTTAAACCAGATAACAACTCTAACAGAAGAAAACTGCGTACGTAATGCTTTATTTGTTGATATGCTTTTTTCATCGGCTTCTCTATTAACCATCAAAACCAAGGTTTAAGGTGAGTAACAACCATTAAGGCAGTTACGACAATCCAAACTATGGTAACCGGGATAAGTACTTTCCAACCTAATCGCATTAACTGGTCATAACGATAACGTGGAAATGTTGCCCTTACCCATAAGTAAACAAAAAGAAAGAAACTAATTTTTATAAGTAACCATACAAAGCCAGGCACTACGAAAAATATGTTTTCTAAAACAGGGATCCCTTCAAAAGGTGACATCCATCCACCTAAGAATAAAACACTTATCATTACTGAGATAAGTATCATACTGGCATACTCTGCCAAGAAAAAAAGAGCGAACCCTATTCCAGAATATTCGACGTGGAATCCTGCTACAATCTCTGATTCCCCCTCGGCCAAGTCAAAGGGAGCTCTATTGGTTTCAGCAATTCCGGCAATCCAAAAAACCAGAAATAACGGGAATAGAGGAATAAACCACCAATGTAAAATTCCGCCTCGTTGAGACATTACTATATCCGAAAGGTTCATGCTACCAGCCGCTAGCAATACCCCAACTAAAGCAAATCCCATTGCAATTTCATAAGAAACTGTTTGCGCAGTACTTCTTAGTGCGCCGAACATTGCGTATTTTGAGTTGGATGCCCAACCAGCAATAAGAACACCATAAACCCCAAGCGAGCTCATAGCGAATACATAAAGAACGCCGGCATTAATATTAGCTAATACCGTGCCCTCCTGAAAGGGAATAACTGCCCAAGCAGCTAGGGAAGGGACTAAAGCAAAAAGTGGGGCAATAATAAAAAGATACTTGTTTGATTTAGTAGGTATAATTATTTCTTTAGTGATTAATTTAATTAAATCAGCAAAGGGTTGAAGCAACCCGCTAATACCCACTCGGTTTGGGCCTATTCTAACTTGAATGTATCCAATAACTTTTCTTTCCGCGTAAATTAAATAGGCAACGCAAAGAAGTAGAGGCACTACTATTACAAGTATCTTGATGATAATCCAAATCAATATGCTAATGTCTTGAAGCATTTTTTTACCTATTTAGCGCTTTTAATTGTTATTGCAGCAAATGAATGACCTAAATCAGCTGTTTCAGGCATTGCATTCGCTACCCATACCACATCAGCCGCAATACGCTCATCACGTTTTAGCGGCAATGTTATCTCAATATCACCTTGAGATACAGTAGCTATTTCTTCTAATTTCAATCTATCTGCAGTCGATGGATGAATACGTATACAAGCTGTTTCAGATGCTGCACATAATTGCAACTCTTTAGCATTCCTTACGATAGCATCTGTACGATAAAGTGGCCATTCACCGACTCTAACTAATGATTGATTAATAACAGGTAAAGATTCTGGATAATAAGGTATATAATCATGTTCCATTGTCATAGCTGCATTAGTTTTTATTTCAGATAATATTTCTTCTGTTGAAGAGTAATCAAAATGCTTGCAATGTAATAAATTACCTAATACTCGCAATATTTTCCATGCGGGTCGTGCCTCATCGTAAGGTGCCAAAGCACCTTTTACTGTCTGCCACGTATTATCCACATTGATATATGTTCCGGATGTTTCTGCAAATGGAGCCATAGGTAGAATAACATCGACGTAATCCAACATCGATTCATGATTGTATGCAGTTAGCATTACAACAAATTCTGCGGCAAGCATTGATTGTCTTGCGCCGTGAGGATTAGCAAAATCATATCCGGGCTCAACACCCATCAAAAAATATCCTTTAAGCTTTGCATTTAGTGCCGCCTGAACATCAAGCCCGGGTTCCGTAACAGATTTACCAGCAGTTGCCCTGTGCGGAAGCATACCGGCCATCCAAGCCCCCGCAGTATTACCTCCACTCGTCAAGCGTAGGACTTTTGCACCTGATAATTTTTGGATTTCAAAAACTAATGTACGCAACAAAGAAGCTTCCGGGTGGTTTTCACATAGAGCCCCAGTGACTAAACAGGCTTTACTTTCTTTAAGTGCTTGAGCTATATGTATTGTGGTCTTATCGACTTCTAATCCAATTAATAATTTTTGCACTTCTTCAGGTAAGACCTTAGCATCATGCGCTAACGCTAAAGCTAGCTTAGCTAATTGCATAGGCATTTCTAAAGGAGAAGTAACGCTGCTTTCAGTAAGTTCAAATCGATATTCAAAATTAACTGGATTGATTGCGAATATTTTTGCTCCATTGCGAAATGCTTTACGAATTCGTAGCCCTGCTAGTGGGACTTCTCTATCAACATTACAACCTACCAATACTATTGTGTTTTGATGCTCGATTTCTGCGTATGGCAGGGAGCTTTTCGGTGTTGTGGTTTGATTGCTTTGGTCTCTAAAATCAGTTTGTTGCAAACGGTGATCTAGGTTTTGCACCCCTAGTTCTCGCATTAATTTCTGTAATAAATAGAGCTCCTCCAGGGTTGACGAATTGGATGCAAAAGCGGCCATTTGCTCTGGACCATTTTGTTTAATTATTCGACTAACTCCTTCAGCTGTGAATTTCAACGCCGTTTCCCAATCAACAGTTTCCCATTGACCATTGCGCTTAATTTTTGGCTTACCTGCACGAAACTGGCTGTTTAGACCTAAATAGCTAAATCTATCACGATCGGATATCCAAGTTTCATTTATTGATTCATTTTCTTTGGGTACCACACGCATCAATTTATTATTTCGGGTGTGGAAGTATATATTTGTTCCTAAACAGTCATGAGGGGCAACACCATCATGCTGGGTCATTTCCCATGCTCTCGCTGAAAAACGGTAAGGCTTTGATGTTAAAGCGCCAACAGGGCATAAATCTATAATGTTCCCTGAAACCTCCGACGTCATGCTGTGCTTCACAAAAGTACCAATCTGCATGTGTTCACCACGACCAGTCGCACCTAGCTCACGTACTCCGGCAACCTCTTCACCAAAACGAACACAACGTGTGCAATGAATGCAGCGCGTCATTTCCGTTGAAATAAGAGCACCCAAGTCATCATCGTCTACGGAGCGCTTGCTTTCAGTATATTCCGATTGATCTGCGCCGAAGCCCATAGAAATATCTTGCAACTCACACTCCCCTCCTTGATCACATATAGGACAGTCTAAGGGGTGGTTAATTAGCAAAAACTCCATCACCACTTTTTGTGAATGCAACGCCTCCTCTGATTTCGTGAATACTTTCATTCCATTAGTGATAGGAGTTGCGCAAGCTGGGACAGGCTTTCTACCGTTTTCAACTTCAACCAAACACATACGGCAGTTTGCAGCCACAGAAAGTTTTTTATGGTAACAAAAACGAGGGATATAAATACCCGCTTCATCGGCAACTTCAATGATCATTTTACCGTTTTCTACTTCAAATGTTTTACCGTCTATTTCAATAGTAGCCATGGTCTAACCTTCTAAATTATGCTGCAACGACCGAACGTTTATGCTTAATAAAATAATCAAATTCATTATAGAAATGCTTAACAAAACTTTGCACAGGCCAAGCTGCTGCCTCGCCTAATGCACAAATGGTACGTCCTTCAATGTTATCAGCAACATTGACTAGTCTTTCTATATCCCCTGGTTCTCCGTGCCCATGTATAATACGGTGCAGTAATCGAACCATCCATCCGGTACCTTCGCGACATGGGGTACATTGGCCACAAGACTCATCCATATAAAATTCTGCGATACGATATAAAGCCGTAACCATACACGTAGTCTCATCCATAATAATTACAGCTCCGGAACCTAACCCAGACCCAGCCTTTTGGATACTGTCATAATCCATATCAAGGCCAAGCATTACGTCTCCTGGTAAAACGGGCATAGACGTACCGCCAGGAATAACTGCTTTAATTTTACGATTATTAATAACGCCACCAGCCAATTCAAGTAACGTTTTGAAAGATGTCCCTAGTGGAATTTCGAAGTTTCCAGGCTTATTTACATGGCCACTTACACTAAAGCATTTGGTACCGCCATTATTGGGCCGGCCCTGTTTTAAGAACCATTCACCGCCTTTTTCCATAATTACAGGAACGGAGGCGAAGGTTTCAGTATTATTTATTGTTGTTGGTTTTCCATATAAACCATAATTTGCAGGAAAAGGGGGCTTAAATCTAGGCTGTCCTTTCTTACCTTCTATGGAATTCAATAGAGCAGTTTCTTCACCGCAAATATAAGCGCCCGCTCCTAGATGATTATACAGATCAAAATCAATCCCACTTTTTAAAATATCTTTACCTAATAATCCTGCTTCATATGCTTCTTTCAAAGCGGATTCCATTCGTTCAAAAGGTAGCCAAAACTCTCCGCGGATGTAATTATAACCAATGGTAGCGCCCATGGTATATCCAGCGATGGCCATGCCTTCAATCAATTGGTGTGGGTTAAGACTTAAAATCTCTCTATCTTTACATGTACCAGGCTCACCCTCATCAGAATTACATACTACATACTTTTGTACTGGAGAATTACGGTTCATAAAACTCCATTTAAGGCCAGTAGGAAAACCGGCTCCACCACGTCCACGTAAAGCGGAAGTTTTCAATTCATCAATAATAACTTGTGGCGGTGTTTGTTCCTTTAATATCTTGCGCCAAGCACTATAGCCACCAAGACTTTCATAAGCTGATAGAGTCCAAGGCTCAGGTAAATGAACTGTTCGGTAACAAACTTGATTTAATTCAACCATGACGACCACCTCTATCTTTTATTCGTACTGTTCTAATGCTGCATCTATAGACGCCGGAGTAAGATTTTCATGATAATCTTTATCCACTTGCATCATCGGTGCATTTACACAGGCACCTAAGCATTCAACGGATCTTAAAGTGAAACGCCCGTCTGAAGTTGTTTCACCTAAGTTAATCCCTAGTTTTTTTTGTAAATGTTCGACAACATCTGCTGAATCTCTAAGTAAACAAGAAATATTAGTGCACACATTAATAGTATGTTTTCCAGTAGGCTTATGTTCATACATGGTATAGAAGCTAGCCACTTCATATACGGCAATAGGAGGCATCTCTAGATATTCAGCTATAGCGTCCATCAAAACAGGGGTTAAATGGCCGTGTTCTTCTTGAACGATCCTTAAGGCACTCATTACAGCAGATTGCTTTTGATCTGCGGGATATTTTGCAATCCAGTGATTAATATCGTGCATGCCTTTTGCTGACATGAACTGATGTAATATTTTTGCTGAATTCTCAGACATTTCTAAACCTTTATTTCATTAATTAGTGCCTAATTATTTGCACATAAAAGATTAAAATTAGCGATCTATCTCACCAAATACTATATCCTGACTTGCCAAAATTGCTACTCCGTCAGCAAGCATATGACCTTTCACCATTTCATCATAGCTAGATAAGTGAGCAAATCCAGGAGCACGAATTTTCATACGATATGGCTTATTGGCCCCATCAGAAACCATATAAATACCAAACTCCCCCTTAGGAGCTTCAACAGCTGAATACACTTCCCCACGTGGTAAACAAAAACCCTCAGTAAATAGTTTGAAGTGGTGGATTAATGCCTCCATATCGTGTTTCATTTCTACACGACGAGGTGGGGTCACTTTATGATTATCCACACGAACTGGTCCGGGATTTTTCTTTAACCAATCAATGCATTGCTTAACAATACGATTTGATTGTCTTAGCTCTTCAACACGCACTAAATAACGATCATAGCAATCGCCTGTTTTACCAACAGGGATGTCGAACTCTACTTTATCATAAGCAGCATAGCTTTGTTTTTTTCGTAAATCCCAAGCGATACCAGAACCTCTAAGCATCGGCCCTGTAAACCCCCATTGCAACGCATCTTCAGGCGAGACGACACCAATGTCTACAGTACGCTGCTTCCAGATTCTGTTATCTGTTAAGAGAGTTTCATATTCATCCACACAATGCGGAAAGCGTTCGGCAAATGCTTCGAGAAAATCAAGTAAGCTACCTTGACGGTCAGCATTCATTTTTTCAACTTCGCGGTCGCTATGCCATCTTGATGCTTTGTATTGAGGCATCGTGTCGGGGAGATCTCTAGCAACGCCGCCTGGTCTGTAATAAGTGGCATGCATACGTGCACCAGATACAGCTTCATAGCAATCAAATAAATACTCTCTTTCCCTAAAACAATAGAGGAAGACGGTCATTGCACCTATATCTAGCGCTACAGCACCTAGCCATAAGAGATGATTTAAAATTCGCGTAACCTCATCGAACAGGGTTCGAATATATTGTGCGCGCAGAGGAACTTCTATATCGAGTAACTGTTCTAATGCTCTTACATAAGCATGCTCATTACACATCATAGACACATAATCTAGTCGATCCATGTAACCTATACTTTGTAAGTAAGGCTTCGTTTCTACTAATTTTTCTGTAGCTCGATGAAGTAAGCCTATATGAGGATCGGCGCGGACTATAGTCTCGCCTTCAAGCTCTAAAACTAAACGCAGCACCCCATGCGCAGCTGGATGCTGTGGTCCGAAATTTAAAGTATAATTCTTTAATTCAATCATTATTCATCACCCTCATTACTTACATAACGGTTATCATTACGAATAACCTTGGGTACAAGTATTCTGGGCGCGATGTCTACTGGGGTATAGATAACCTTTTGTAATTTTGCATCATAACGCATTTCAACATGACCGCTGAGAGGAAAATCTTTACGAAATGGATGCCCTATAAAACCATAGTCGGTTAAAAGACGTCTTAAATCAGGATGTCCTTCGAATAAAATACCATATAAGTCGTATGCTTCGCGCTCAAACCAATTAGCGCCTTTCCATAAATCATGTACTGATGGAACAATTAGATGTGACTCATCTACAAATAATTTGACTCGCAAGCGATGATTTTTCTTAGTAGACAGCAAATGGTATACTACAGCAAAGCGAGGTTTATCCATAGCATAAGCTCTTGCTTCTTGGCGTTCAACTCCGCGGGAAAATCCACTTTCTGTAGCTGACTCAGTTTCCCAATCGTATTCACCATAAGACAAATAATCTACACCACAAAGGTCAATAAGCTGATCAAAAGAAAATGCCTCTAAATCACGCAACTCAAGCATTATCGCCTTCAAATTTTGTGCTTTGCATTCTATGGTTACCTCGCCATAGGCTATGCTCAGATCAGTGATGTGATTGATTAGTTTAGACTTGAGCTCGTCAACCAAATGATCATTTTTAGTCATCTAATTTGCACCTTTAATGACCCTATAACAATTTAATTAGAAAAGTAATTCATTAATATGATCTACAACATTCACCTTCAATGAATCAATTTGTCTAAACTAAATGGTACTAGGCATCTAATATATTTTTACGCCTGATTTTGTTCTGTAATTGAATAATGCCGTAAAGCAATGCTTCAGCTGTTGGAGGACATCCTGGTACGTAAACATCAACTGGCACAATACGATCACAACCACGCACTACCGAGTAGGAATAATGATAATATCCCCCCCCATTAGCGCAAGAGCCCATTGAAACAACCCAACGTGGTTCAGGCATTTGATCATATACTTTACGTAAAGCAGGAGCCATTTTATTACATAAGGTTCCCGCAACGATCATGACATCAGATTGACGTGGACTTGGGCGAAAAATAATACCAAATCTGTCTAGATCATAACGTGCGGCACCAACATGCATCATTTCTACTGCACAGCAAGCCAAACCGAAGGTCATAGGCCACATTGAACCACTGCGAGCCCATCCAACGAGTTTATCGACCGAAGTCGTTAAAAAACCATTTTTTTGCAATTCTGCAACCGCCATAGCGAGCCTCTAAGCAGTTAAATTTAACAAAAGAAATCACAAAGACTTCTTGACTATATACGAGGAGGAATTATTCCCATTCCAATGCGCCTCGTTTCCATTCATAAATAAAACCAATAACTAATAACCCAAGGAAAAGCAACATTGCGGCACATCCAAACCAACCAATTTTACGCAATGCTAATGCCCAGGGAAAAAAGAATGCCGTCTCTAAATCAAAAATAATAAATAAAATAGCGACCAAGTAAAATCGGACATCAAATGGGATATGTGAACTTTCAAAAGCATCGAATCCACATTCGTACGGTGCGTTCTTGGCACTATCAGGGTTGTGCTTCGAAAATAACGAACCAGCGCCCAACATAGCTAATCCTAAGACTAGCCCAATGATAATAAAAACGAGAACGGGTAAATATTGAGATAGCATCAGTTCACCTTGCTCGGATTAAATGGTGCCGAAGGCCGGACTCGAACCGGCACAGCTTGCGCCACCGCCCCCTCAAGACGGCGTGTCTACCAATTTCACCACTTCGGCATAGTTTTATAAGTTCTCATTTAATACATTTTAAAATTAACATCACCGATGGGATATCTTAGAATAGCAAGCCCATCGTTATATGCAGTTTCTCTCAATATATTAAAATCCAACTCTCACTTGTATTTATTGTTTTTTACTACTATTACCACCATCAACCGGAACTGGAACAGAATTCACAGGAGCACTGGTTTGTTGAGGAATTGCTTGTTGTTCTGCTTTTTGATACTGGGTTGAAACCAAGTAAGACAGCATTAAACTAGTGACAAAAAATGTCATCGCCAAACCACCGGTCAATTTAAATAAGAAACCTCCAGTTCCCTGACTACCAAATAAGGTATTTGAAGCGCCAGAACCAAAGGCGGCACCAATATCAGCACCTTTCCCATGTTGTATAAGCACCAAGCCAATTAAGGCTACAGCAACTACCACATGAATAATTAATATCAATTGATACATTTCACAATTTCCACAAACTGTTTCGCGTTCAATGATGCACCACCAACCAAGCCACCATCAATATCTGGCATGGCAAATAATGCCTTAGCATTATTTTCGTTAACACTACCACCATAAAGCAGTGTTAACTTTTCGGCATCATTATGATTTATTTCCGCCACTAACTTTCTAATAAACTGGTGTACTTCTTGTGCCTGCTCTGGAGAGGCAGTTTTACCAGTACCTATTGCCCAAACAGGCTCATAAGCAATAACACATCCATGAAAGCAATTTTTATTTTTTTCACTTATTGCCAATATCTGTTTGGCAATAATTTGCTCTGTTTGTCCTTTCTCACGCTCAACAAGCGTTTCACCAACGCAAAGAACAGGTATCATACCATGTTCTTTCACATGGTGGAATTTTTGTGCGACAAATTTTTCATCTTCATAAAAATATTGTCTACGCTCAGAGTGTCCAACTAAAACGTAAGAGCAATTAAATTCCTTTACCATGGATGCAGATACTTCACCCGTATATGCACCACTATCCTTTGGATATATATTTTGTGCTCCAAGCATTATATTACTATTCCCTAGCAACTCATTGACTAAAGGAATATAAATTATTGGAGGCATTATTATAACTTGAGTAGTGCTTTCTGCATCAATCAATTCTTTTAATTGATTGGTCAGTTGAATCACCTGCTGAAATTGGCCATTCATTTTCCAATTACCGGCAACGATTTTCTGTCTCATCATCCCTCCTGATTTCTGTAGCGCACTATACCCAAAGTTACTCCGGATGTGTAGCATTATTCGCTATTTTTATGAGAATAAATCCTGCAATTTATTATTTTATATTCCTACTTGCTTAGTATGGTGTTTTAGTTAGAATCTTAAGTACGGATTGTACAAGGAGTATATACCGATGAAAGAAATCATCCAGAAAATAATGTCTGACCTTTCCGTTTTAACCCCACCATTTAATCCAGTTAAGTTAAGAGCTATATTTGAACAACACCCCGCACTGGATATTCCTCAAACCCCTTCATACTTGCAAATGCACGTGAATCGATTAGTCTCATTAAGAACATTAATTGATCAAAGCTTTGATATAGGTAGTCGAAAGCACAATTTAACCTTGCAACAGGCTCATTTAATTGAATTAAAGAAGCAAGATGAGTTCTTTCAACAAAAAATTAATGACCATCAAAAGCAAATTCAATCTACTGTCGAATCATTGGATTCTTCTTTTGTGAAATTAAGGCCTCTACTCAATGAACAACCAGAAATGCAAAGTGTGATAATCTTGGAGGATAGTGCTCCTGTAGATAGTAAAACTCAAAAGTTAGCAGTATTAGAATTCCGTGCGTACCTAAACAAGATATCTGCCGCTATCGATCTAAACGTTGCAAAAATAGAATTGTTGCAACTAAAAAATAAAATAGCCGAGCTAGTCATTGATTTTAATGCACTTGGAGTCTCGTGTACTACTATTAGTGTGATGCAAGAGTTCCAATCTATAGTTGCTACAACAATGTCTGCTGTAAGTCAGCTAAAAGAAATTAAAAATAAATTCGCTGACTTAATTCCACAAGTTGAGAAACAAATAGCGACAATTGATATTCAAAATAAAAGAAAGGAAATTGAACGACAAGCAAGTACAGTCAATAATGAACTTGAAAAAGTCCAGTTGGACATTAGTATTAATACTCTTGCGATCCAAACAAAAGAAAGTTTATCCGAGCAATTTAATAAAGCGCCTGATAAATCAAATTTAATCAAGCAATATCAAGATCAAATTCCAACGGCCCTATCCTATCTTGACCCTTATAAATGGGCTAGCTGGTTTGAAGATCATAAAAAATATGAGACCGCTATACAAGAACAAGAAAACTCATTTAAGTATTTAAGCCTATTACACAAAATGGGGATTCTTTCTTCACACAAAGCCATCTTGCAGGAGCAAGTAAGCGCCTTAGAACGCTTAGCCCCTCGTGCTCAAAATAATATTCCAGCCACTACTGGATTAGACAATTTATTGCTACAAATAAATGAGTTATTCGAAAAATATCCGATTTTAGTAGTTCCTAGTATCTCTGCAACTAATAACTCAATCACAGATCGTTATCTTGCTGTACTTTACAACGTGCCTGCTATTGAACTGAAATTAGAGCAAATGAGCTTAATTTTACAAAAAGCAAATGAATTAAGTTCAACTGCACATCAATTGAGCGAGTTGCGGACTAAATATAAGCTTTCACAAGAGCAAGATGCTCTATTGGTTAGACAATGTGAATTAGAAGAGCAAATAAATTCACTCCCCTCGAAGAAGGAATTAGAAGAGCAACTTAATTCATGTAACTCCTTCCTTGAGTTAGATTCTCAATTAGAATTATTGCTCCAACAACAACGCAAGCTTCAAGAACAGAAAAATAATATTGGCATCCAAATTGATAAGGCAAATATAGAGGCCCCTGAATCATCTCTTCTCCAGTCTCTTACGGAGGAGTTCTCTAATTTACAAAATGAAATAGCCCATAATATAGAACAAATCCAAGCATTGCCGTTACCCGACAGTGCTCAGGATGGTCTACAACCAGCCTCTACAGAGAAAGAGTTAAGCGACCTACCAGTTGAAGCCGATAAACAAAAAGATACTCCAACAATAGTATCCCATGAAGCCATACAGACTCTAATACACACAGAATCGCCGTGGGATAAACAGCCGCTTTCAGGAGAGTCATCTATTCCATTACCACAACAACATTCTGAGAAGATACCTCCCTCTCTTAATGTGGAGGAAAAGACCAAACCTTCTGTATTCTCAGTTCCTCACACATTAACGTTAGAACAATCCATTATTGTACAACCTCCTCCAATTGAATCATCTAAGTTAGAAGAACCCAAGGAGATGAACCAATCGTTACAGGCTGATGAGATGCCTCCCTTGGTTGAGCTGCGGCTTACGTCAGAACAACCAAGTGCTCTATTACATAATCCTTCTGACGCCTCGTCCGCCTCCGAAGAGGAGGCTGTTCCCCCAAGTAATCTCCCCCCAACGGAACTGCCAAAAGTCACAGAGACATCGATTTTGCCTCTTGATCTAACAACAGAGCAACCAGTAAGTCTATTACAAGAAACATCTACTATAGGATCAACAGCGGCAGTACTGCCTAGCTCAATAACAGAGCCCTCCTCATCCTCGTCAGAAACAAACACCAGACCTATTGATACCTCGTTCCGTAAACAGTCAAATTTAGGTGAAGATGGTGTTCTTTTAATTGAGGTGTCTGAAGAACGAATACAGGAACAGGTCGGCGTGCTGACATCTCATACAATCACTGTTGAAGAAGAAATAAATAAGCAACCTACTCCATTAATACCCGTTGCAGACAAACAAGAAACACCCGCATCCACGCATTCACCGACACAAATAGTGCAACAAGAACAACGCACAGATACGGCTGTTGAAGTAAGCGCAAATTTACAAAAACAGGCCGACTCAATTCTAGAACCATCGGGTGACTCTTCAAGCGCAAAAGAAGAGTATCCTTTGTCCCCATTACAACTAGGAGTTAACTCTCAGTATATGGATGATACTCAATTGCAACAATTAGAAGAGTATCATCAACAAATTACTTGTTTATTATCAAACCATCCCAGCGAAGTTCAGGAGTGGTACTTGAATACAGGTAAAGCACTGGCAGCGTATTTGATTAAGCACCCTTCATCTTATAAGCCATCTCATGTCTTAAGAGATATTCTCTTTGATTTACAACATAGCCCCAATATAAATATTATTCAGGCTTATATACGCCTTTGCCCTCTCCCCGAAAAAGATCTGGATAAATTACTGTCTATCAAACCTAATGTGCCTCTAGTTGATGAAGCACTTGATGAAGAAAATGAAACGGAGCTGGTGCCTGAACAATTTAAATCACTTTATACCCAATACCTAAGGTTGAAGAAAGACTTTCCTTTTGAAGGAAAGCTATTGTTGCAAGCGATACAATCATTACGCATGGCCAAAGCACTCAAAGAGACTATTAGCCCCCCATTATCAATCGAACAAATGCCATCGCTTTCATTAGATCCGCGCTATGAACCATTAAAAAGGCATAGAGGTTTTTTAAAAATCTGGGAGGTCATAGAAGATTTGTATCGATGGATCGTAGGTAAGATTACAGGACAAGCCGAACATGAATACTCTAAGAAACCTTGTTTTTTCAAGACGAAAACGGCTCAATTGCTTGAAGAAGCAGATCTTCTCATGCAAAAAGATCCGCCTCCCATTTGTACTGCTTAAGCAGACTGCCTTGTTTCATTTAATTGCATATCAATGAGACGAATATCCTCACATAATTTTTGAGCCTGTTGTTTCACAGCAGACTCATTAATTCCTTCTACCATCACTCTTAATAAAGGCTCAGTTCCAGAAGGTCTAAGTAACACTCGACCTTCACCTCTCAGGCTATCTTCCAATGTTTTAACGGCATCGATTACCAGAGAATTAGATGCTAAGACAGAAGCTCGATCTGTTTTTAAATTTACTAAAGACTGTGGTAATAAAGTGATTCCTTGCGTTAATTGCTGCAAACTCTTGTCTTGTTTGACCATGATGGAGAGCACTTGTAATGCGGCAACAATACCGTCACCCGTAGTTGTTTTATCTAAACACACAATATGCCCAGATGTCTCGCCTCCAATTTTCCAATCCTTTTCACGCAACGCTTCTAAAACATATCGGTCCCCCACTCGTGTACGTAGAAAAGGGACGCCTAAAGAAGCAATAGCTAATTCCAGACCATAATTACTCATTAAAGTACCAACAACACCTCCATGCAATACTCCTCTTTGTTGGCGGTCCTTAGCAATGACATAAAGAATCTTGTCTCCATCAACAAGATTACCTTGTGCATCAACTAAAACGAGTCTGTCTCCATCACCATCTAGGCCAATACCAATATCTGCTTTTGTACTAATTACTTTATGTCTTAATAATTCAGGTGAGGTTGAGCCGCAGTCTTTATTAATATTAAAGCCATCGGGCTTGTTTCCTATAGAAATAACATCCGCCCCGAGCTCTGCAAAGACATTAGGAGCAATGTGGTACGTAGCGCCATTAGCGCAATCTACTACAATTTTTAAACCGGAGAGTCGAGTCATAGAAGGAATAGTCGATTTGCAAAACTCGACATAACGCCCCGCGGCATCATTGATACGTGTAGCTTTACCTAATTTACCTGAGGCTACCGTTTCTAACTGTTTTTCAAGTTCTGCTTCAATTGCCAGCTCAACACTATCAGGCAATTTACCGCCATCAGCAGAGAAAAATTTAATTCCATTATCTTCAAATAAATTATGAGATGCACTAATGACTATACCCGCATTAGCCCTGAGGGTTTGTGTTAAATACGCAATACCTGGAGTAGGCATAGGACCCAGTAATGCCACATCGACGCCTGCAGCAGATAATCCAGCCTCTAAAGCAGACTCAAGCATATACCCTGATACCCGAGTATCCTTACCTATTACTACTTTTTTCCTATGTCCATTCGCTAACACCTTTCCTACTGCCCAACCCAATTTTAAAACAAATTCAGGATTAATACTGGACAGTCCAACGTGCCCGCGAATACCATCAGTGCCGAAATATTTACGTTGACTCATCCTTCTTTACCTCTTTATTATCTCATCCGAGATGATTACTCTCGGGTTATTATTGTTCTTCAGTTATCCCAGGATCAGGGTCTCCTGAATATTCTTTAACCTGATTGACAAATTGCGTCAATCATATCTAAAGCTTGGCGTGTTTCATCAACATCGTGTGTGCGAAGAATTCCCACGCCTTTTAGAGCCGCATATACGGCTATACTAAGGCTTCCAATTAATCGATCGCTCACTTTTTTGTCTAATACCGCCCCTATAGTACTTTTACGTGATACACCTAAAAGAAGGGGTAATTGCAAGTCTCTTAATTGCTCAATATTATAAATTATTTGCAAATTATGCCCTACTAATTTCCCAAAACCAAAGCCGGGATCCAATATCAAGCGCTTTTTATCTATGCCGGCCTGTTCACAAGCATTAATACGTTCGGTAAAAAACTGTTTTAAATCCTCTATGACACCATTCGCGTATTGAGGGTTTTCTTGCATATTGTGAGGTTGTCCTTGCATGTGCATAAGACAAACAGGGACTCCTGCCTTTGCTGCCACAGACAAAGCACCTTCTTGTCGTAAGGCATAAATATCATTGATAATATTTGCCCCAGCATAAACAGCAGCCGCCATTGTTTCAGGTTTATACGTATCAATGGAAATACAAATATCAGAGTGCGCACGAATTTGTTCTATAACGGGTATTACCCTGCTCAACTCAAGATCCAAAGGCGCCGGTAGTACGCCTGGCTTAGTTGACTCACCGCCAATATCAATGATATCCGCACCTTGAGCAATTAGGTGAAAAGCATGTTCACATGCTCTATTCACAGACAAAAACTTCCCGCCATCAAAAAAGGAGTCTGAAGTGACATTCAGTACTCCCATAATTAACGGCTTTTCAAAAGTATTGTGTAGTTCAGACTGATTTTGACGTCCTAACCAGTCGACAAATTGATCGGAATTCACCTAACTCTCTCGTTAATAACCGGATATAAAATTAGTGCTCTTCGGCAGGATTTTCTATAGTCTCGTTACTAACGATTTTAGCCGGTGCATTATTGACAGCATCAGTCTTTTCCAAAGGTTTAGAAGAGCCCCAGTCCTCAGGAGGAGAAGGTTCTTTACCAGACATAATTTCCTGTATTTGTTTGGAATCAATAGTTTCATACTTAATTAAGCTTTCCGCCATTAAGTGTAATGTATCCATATTGGCTACCAAAATTTCTTTAGCTCTTTGATAGTTTCTATCAATGATAGCCCTAACTTCGTCATCAATTTGTTGTGCTGTCCTATCTGACATTTCCTTATGTTTATTCATCGAACGGCCGATGAATACCTCTTCCTCTTCTTCACCAAAGGTTAATGGCCCTAAAGCAGATAACCCCCAGGTAGTAACCATTTTGCGTGCGATCTCAGTAGAACGCATAATGTCATTAGATGCTCCAGTAGTAACGCTTTCGAGACCAAAAATAAGCTCCTCAGCAATTCGACCACCAAATAAACTGGATAATTGACTTTCTAAGCGACGTTTACTGTGACTGTATCTGTCTTGCTCAGGTAAAAACATGGTCACACCAAGTGCACGACCGCGAGGAATGATAGAAACTTTATATACAGGATCATGTTCAGGTACGCTTAATCCAACGATAGCATGGCCTGCTTCATGATACGCAGTTAATTTTTTCTCGTTTTCATCCATCACCATGGAACGTCTTTCTGCTCCCATCATAATTTTATCTTTAGCTTTATCCAGCTCCAACATACCAACCTTGCGCTTATTGGATCTAGCTGAAAATAAAGCGGCCTCATTAACCAAGTTCGATAAGTCAGCCCCAGAAAATCCAGGAGTACCACGAGCAATAGCCATAACATCTACATTATTATCAACAGGAACTTTTTGTAAATGCACTCTTAAAATTTGCTCACGGCCCCTAATATCAGGCAATGGCACCACAACTTGACGGTCGAAGCGACCTGGACGGAGTAATGCGGGATCTAAAACATCAGGACGGTTCGTTGCGGCAACAACAATTACACCTTCACTGCCTTCAAAACCGTCCATTTCTACTAATAATTGGTTAAGAGTTTGTTCTCGTTCGTCATGGCCACCGCCAAGCCCAGCGCCTCTATGTCTACCTACTGCGTCAATCTCATCTATAAAAATGATGCAAGGAGCATGTTTTTTAGCTTGCTCAAACATATCGCGAACACGTGATGCCCCAACGCCAACAAACATTTCAACAAAGTCAGAACCAGAGATAGTAAAGAAAGGAACTTTAGCTTCACCGGCAACAGCCCTAGCTAATAAAGTTTTACCGGTTCCTGGAGAACCAACTAACAATACGCCTCGCGGAATTCGTCCCCCTAAATTTTGGAATTTGGTAGGATCGCGTAGAAAGTCAACTAACTCCTTAACTTCATCTTTAGCTTCATCAACACCAGCAACATCGGCAAAAGTTACTTTAACTTGATCTTCACCCAACAAGCGTGCGCGTGAACGTCCAAAAGACATTGCCCCTCTGCCGCCGCCACCTTGCATTTGGCGCATAAAAAATACCCAAACACCAATTAACAGCAACATTGGGAACCAATTGATGAACAAATGTAAGAGGAAACTTTCTTGCTGTTTTTCTTGACCGCTGACATCCACTTTACCTTTCAGCAATTCACCTAGTAAAGCGTTATCTTGCATGGGCATATAAGTCACGAAACGTTTATTATTCTTCGTGATGCCTTTAATGATTTTGTTATCCTCGATCGTAACTGAGTTCACCATTCCTTGATCTACTTCTTTCAAAAATTGGCTGTAGGAAACTTTCTCAGCAACTGAGTTACGCGGGCCAAAATTACTGAAAACAGAGACGAGAACAATCGCTATAATCAGCCATAAAAATAAATTCTTAACCATATCGTTCAAAGTATTAACCTCGTTAGTTACTTACAGCTTGATGATGAATAACCTCAAATTACAGCTTTTGTAAATACAATCATCTAAAATACTGTATCTTTATCCATAAGATATATATATAAAATTACTATAAATTATAGCCCTTTGCCAGCAAATAGGTTTCTTTTGAGCGAGACCGCGATGCTAATGGTTTACGTATAACCACTTTGTCAAAGGATGCTCGCGCTTGTTTTACTAAGTCATCAAAACCGGAGCCATGAAAAATTTTTACTAACATGGTCCCCCCTGGTTTTAACATTTTTTCGGCAAAATCAAAAGCAAGCTCTACTAAATACATCGCCCGCGGTATATCTATTGCGGCAGTTCCACTCATATTTGGGGCCATATCTGATAATAACAAGTCCAAACCACGTTCGGGAATTAAATTTACTAACTCTTGTAATACGTCATCTTCTCGAAAATCACCGTGAATGAAGGTAACATCAGGTAGTGCGTCCATGGGTAAAATATCTAAGGCGACAATACGCCCTCGACCTTGTAATTTTTCAGAAACATACTGAGTCCATCCTCCAGGAGCAGCTCCTAGATCAACTACAGTCATTCCAGGCTTAAGGAGAGACTCCTTGTCATCTACTTCTTTTAATTTATAGATGGCTCGGCTTCTATAACCTTCCGCTTGTGCTTTTTTTACGTAAACATCGTTAAAATGCTCTTCTAACCAGCGTTTACTGCTTTTTGTACGCCTCATACCACTCAAATTCTATATTGCTTGCTACTATGATACTTAATTTTACTACCTTTTCCCAGCAAAACGTGCAATAATTTGCCATTTTATCAATCAGGAACATAAAAGTGGACACTTCGTTCAAACAATCACTTAAAGCTCGAGCCCATCATTTAAAGCCAGTCATACTTCTTGGTGCTAAAGGATTAACAGAAGCAGTTGTTGCAGAAACCAATATCGCGTTACTCTCCCATGAGTTAATCAAAGTTAAAATTAATGGTGCGGAAAGAGAAGATAGAATCGCAATGGCAAATGATTTATGCCAACAACTAGATGCGGAATTGGTTCAAATGATTGGCAATACAGTAATTCTTTATCGCAAAAATGAAGATAAAAATTAAAATATCCTGATAATGTGGGCGCAGTACCCTTTTATTAGAGCCTTTGTTGGGATTGGCCAGGCTCCCTGCCTAAAATCAAGCGCAAAGCAAGGATATTTGTCGGACCCAAAGCCCATAGTTGTCAAGCGAAAGAAGAAATATCCTTCGAAGCCTCTCTCCCCAGCCCTCGCCCGCGATTGATTATTGGGTTCTAATTAAAATATCTCACGCGGGCGAGGGGGCTTTTCGAGCCATCTTAGGCTAAAGGATTACCCAATTTTTGTAGATACATAAGACCCAGTTGATAGGAAGCATAATCGGTTATATGCCCTTCATCACGATAAATGGGAATCCCATTAAGCGCCGCTTTGCATTGATTATTTTCACATTGTACTTTTTTAGGGTCAATGATCACTAATTGCGGATACTTAATTTGCATCCGTTCAAATAAATCATCAAACCACTGTTCACCAGCAAGTATGGTCAATGGAAAATTACATTCATTAGGGCTATAAGCTCGTCTGAATTTAATATGCTTAAAAAAGCAATCATGGACATTTTCTGTGGTTATCGCGGTGGAGTTAATTAAAACAGGTTTCGCTCCGGAATCCGTGATTATTCTTAATGCATCATCTAAAGCGACTTCCAATCGTTTTTTAGTCAACGCCAAAGAGCGCTCATCACCTAAGTGATTAATAACCTTGTCAGAAAAATAGTTAGCCCATATTTGCCCTATGATTACGTAGTCGTAATGATTTTCTCGTATCAATCGATAATACTTATCGGTTTGCTCTCGGCATTCCTGATAGATTTGCTTTTTAAAATGCCACCAGTCATAAAGATAAATTCCAGGCAGCGTAATACACGACGAAGTTCCTTGAGCAAAAACAGCTAAATGAGCCGCTTTCCCTAAAGTGTCGATAAATCCCCAATAATGATTAGAAAATGAATCGCCTATCAGTAACCCTTTTTTACTATCAGCATTCTGAGCGCCTATGTGACATTGGGAGTTTATATCTATTTTATTGTTACTAATACATAAAGGTCTTTGTGCACTAGCATATTGCTCCAATTGTTGATAAACCCCCACTAACTCCTGATTAAAGCGCTGTGGGAAACCTGCTTTCACTTTAATAATATGATCAATGACATGAATCATTGCTATAGGGACTAGTAATAAACCAACAACTGTATAGCTAAATTTCAGACGATTCAAAGCCCTAGATGGTTTTTCAATATATTTCCATGATAAGAAAGCCAGGCAGAAAGTAAGTCCATAAGCCATTAACAAAACGGGCAGGGTCTCGATGATGCTTTGATATCTGATGATAGAAAAGACCAACCAATGCCAAATATAAAGTGAATAAGATAGTACCCCGATAAAAACCAATGGTTGTAAGGATAATAATTTCACTATCAATTCATTTGGATAAAAGCGACCAATAGCGATTAAAAATGCAGTAGCGCCGCAAACGAGAACGGCATATCCATTAGGATAAGCGATAAGAATATCATCTAGGCTTGCACTATAAAAAATAAGCACAATGGCCAATCCACCAAAAAAATTTAATAAATATTTGTTTATTGTCATCGGGCGAGAAGGAACTAAAGCAACACAGGCTCCGATTAAAAATTCAAAAATTCGGCTGGAAAATTGATAATAGGTTTGGACAGGCAATGTTTTTGAATAGTACCATGAGCATAATAAGCAGATAAAAGTCAGCACATAGACCACTAGGGCTACATTTCGTACGCTAAAGATACGATGCAAACCATACATCACTAGCGGTAAAATTAGATAGCATTGCCATTCAATAGATAGAGACCAGGTATGTAATAATGGAAGTTGGTGAGTGTCCGGCGAAAAATACCCTGTTGTTGTTTGATTAAAAAAAAGATTGGATATAAATAAAGAAGTTTTGCGTGCACTCCGACTAAATTGAATCAAATCATCCGGTAAAAACAATAATAAGGTAAGCAATAGAGTCGAAAAGATAAAGCAAACTAAGACTGGCTGTAATCGCCATAATCTTCGGTTGTAAAAATCAATAAAAGAAAAAGAATGATTAGACAGCGAACGATGAATAATACTAGTAATTAAGAACCCTGAAATAACAAAAAATACGTCCACCCCAACAAATCCAGAAGGAAATAAGGAAAGTCCGCCGTGATAAATAAGGACCAGTAAAATTGCAATCGCTCTTAATCCATCAATGTCTGGTCTGTATTTCATTTATAATGATTATCGCTTAAAAAAAGCTCATCTTATCATTTTACCCTTCTCCCATGAACTGTTATTTCGTCCTTAGTATAAGTCAACGTATTTATCAATAGACTTCTTCAAGAACTCATTGCAAAGCAGGATTTGTTTTTTTATATAATACTGTTGCAAATGAGAATGATTATCATTTATATTTAAGTAATACTTTATTTCATCTTTGGAGACAAAATGGCTTTGGCATATGGGAGTTTTGACGAACTTAGCCACCAATTACGCTTTTTATTATTTGAGATTGGTATTGGCCTACCACAAAGTAGCATTGATTACTTTATCACCTTGGCGCACCAAAATACGTTAAAACGTTTGGAGCGTTCTGTCCTTGCGGAGCATTTAACTCGTTCACCTATTATCAGTCATCATGTCCATGATTTTATAGATCAATTACAAACGAAATTAAAACAATCAGAACCAGCGAGTCTATTTTATCAATGGAATAATCTTAGAGATGAATTAGATGAATCTATTGCAAATGAAGCATTGACTCTAGCCTATAGATTACGTTGGAACTCACAAATTCGTAATGAAGCTCGCTCCTACGATAGCCTTTGGTCATGGATAAAAGACAAATATACCGCAAATGAAGCGTTATTATTTCTAGAACAGTGGGGCAGCCAAGGCCATCCATCTCATCCCTGTTTTCGCGCCAAAATAGGATTTACTCGACGGGAAGTCTTGCAAAACTCAGCGGAATTTCAAGCCCAAATTCGCCTTCATTGGTGTGCTTTACGCAAAAATAGAATCGCTATCGCTTCGCATCATCTCGATTTCAAAACATCCATGGCATTAAGCTTTCCCGATGAATTTAGGCTATGGCAAGAGCAATTAACAATAAATCATCTGCCTCCCGAGGAGTATATCCCCATTCCAATACATCCGTGGCAATGGCGCAATAAACTACAGTCTCTTTATAACCAGTTAATAGATGATAAATCACTCTTCCTATTACCACATCATCAATCCGTAATGCCTTCTATGTCTGAGGAAGTAATGATGTCAATAAATCCATCAAATACTTATATTAAATTATCTCTTGATATCCATACCCCATATACGTCCAAAGACCTAAATCAAGAGCCATCGTACCAAGATGATGTGGCACTATCACAATGGGTCAATTCTTTATTAGAGCAAGCAAACCACTATCACCATACCTTATTTCTAGTCTCAGAAATAACGTCTCTAAAAATTCATAATCCACCTTCCCTCTCACATTATCAGCAACAAGTATCAGTAAATCTTATGCAAAATCCGACCAATCTGATTGCATCAGGCCAGAGAGTCGTACCTTTAGCTGGTTTATTAACGCTCTCGCCTATATCCAATAGACCTCTGCTTATTGAAATAATTCAAGCGAGTGAATTAGATCCAATAGTTTATTTCAAACTTTATTGCCGTAAAGTCTTATTAGGACAATTGCATCTATTGCTGAAATATGGCATTGCCTTTGCAACACAGCATCAAAATACTTTCATAATTTTTACTGATGATATGCCTCAGGGTTTAATGATACGTGACCATGAAATAATTAATGTGTCCTATGAAGAGTGTTTTGAAAATAAAGAAAAATTAACTTTATCTCCAGCCCCAATATCTAAAAATAGCACTATATCCGAGTTAAATAATTGCTTTATCCAGGGAACGCTGCAAAATAATATTGGTTACTGGATAAAAATTTTAGCGCAAGAACATCAATTGGATGGCCAACAACTATGGAGTATAGTGCGCCAAGTGATGCACGCTATACTCGATGAGTTAAGCAAAGAACTGTCCTCTCCCCTTTTGAGCCAACAGAAACACCTGTTGCTATCTGGTGTTTGGCAACATCAATGCTTATTAACCATGAAGTTAAAAGGAAATACAAATAAAGGTATTTATATAGAACAACCGAACTCGCTGCACATACCATAATAAAAACCACTTTTATAATGGTGAATAAAATTTCGCTCGTTACCTCTTTACAGCTAAGAGTGACTTCACAACACTCGTGGAGGCACACCTCTTACATAAATGCGGGGCTGTCCCATCAGAGCAGCATGGTGGTGCAGAGATGATTAGGAGGCCGATGGTTGCACAAGGATTTTAGTCCTTTTTTCGGAAATATACTAAGTTTTCTAGATGGTAATTTCTGATAGAACGCTCAATCACGTGACAGCAGCAACGGTATTGTATAAACTAGCTCATACTACTGCCATTAAAAACATCAAAATTTATAGATGTTACTTCTGGCTCAATATATTTATAATTCTTCAATAAACCAAAGTTTATTGAGAGTAATTTAAAATTATCGCTTGGCACATGATACTAAAACACATACCCAACATATTAACCTTGTTCCGATTGGTACTAATTGTTCCATTTGTGATGTATTTATATCATCATGAATACGTTGATGCATTTTATACGTTTATCATCGCTGGGTTTACTGATGGACTAGATGGCTGGTTAGCAAGATATTTAAATTGTCAAAGTACCTTTGGTTCTTTTGTTGATCCCATGGCAGATAAATTACTGGTTGCGTCTAGTTTTATTTCATTAGCTCTGCTTGGTTCTTTACCTTGGTGGCTAGTGATTATCGTCTTTTTAAGAGACTTAAGTATTTCTATAGGAGTGCTCGTTTGGTATTGGTGTATTCAACGCAAATTGGATTTTATACCCTCGTTATTAAGCAAATTTAATACAACGCTCCAATTGGCCTTGGTTACTTTATGCCTGTTCGAATTGGCTTTTTTCAAACTTTCCTCTTCTTTCATGGATGTATTAATCTATATAACGGCATTTACCACAGCAATAACTTATGTTGATTACTTTTGGACTTGGGGCAGAAGAGCATGGCCTCAAAAAGATTTATCCCAATGAATACTCAATTAGCTTTAGCAATAAAATTAAATGATGAAGCAACCCTTACTGATTTTAACTGGGAAAATAACGCCCTATTACAACAGCAATTGCAAAACATGCTCTCTTTTCAAGGAGAGAGACTTCTCTACCTTTGGGGAACAAAAGGCTGTGGAAAATCACACTTGTTACAAGCCTGCTGCCAAGCAGTTAACTCAAATCACTCAGCTATTTATCTTCCTTTAATGCTTCTCAAGGAATGGGGTCCTCAAGCGATAGAAGGCATAGAAGAACAAACATTAATTTGTATCGATGATATAGATGCTATAGCCAATGATCCATCCTGGGAAGAAGCATTGTTTCACTTATATAACCGAGTCAAAGATGAGGAAAAAGGACTGCTTATTATATCTGGTAATCATCCGCCCGCCATAAGCCCTATTCGTCTTGCTGATTTGCGCTCAAGACTTTCTTGGGGATTAACAATCCAACTTAATGAATTAAGCGATGAAGAAAAAATAAATACCTTAAAACAGCACGCTTTGAAGCGAGGATTTGAATTACCTGAAAGTGTCGCTCAATTTTTACTAAACCGCTGTTCTCGTAATATGCATGATTTACATCAATTATTGAATCTATTAGATGATGCTTCGCTTGCCGCTCACCGTAAAATTACTATCCCTTTTGTTAAAAACATATTAAATATTTAGGACGCGCTGGCAATTAGCCTTACCGTAAATGCTCATAGAATGACGATACCTAGACTCGTATAGTGCGTGGTTGCTTGCGGTTAAAGCAAACCGCTACGCCAGTCCTTTCAACCGAGCTACAATTATATTGCACAGGATTTATGCTTTAAGCGAACACCATCATCTACACGAAGCAGTAAAAGTATCTTTAGAATCCAAGTCATCTTTAGCCTCCTTCGGCACCACTCCTTTGGGGTGAGCATGAAAGGAAAAAATATTATCACCGATTTTTGTTGTGCTAATAGGAGGAGGCTGAACCGTAGGATCGCTAGGCGGCACTTCTTCTTTCTCGTGAACACGTATTAATTCATTTTGTAGAGTATCTAAATGACCCGTTAAACGTGCGGTACTGATTATTTTTTGTTTTAACAACTCCAGCTTATGGCTTTCGCTATCGAGGCGCTTTGTATTGCATACTTGCTCTATTTTATCTTCATCTAGCCCAAACCATCCGCTAACCAATTTATTCAATCCATCTTGCTCGAGATGCCAGTAAAGAGCAAAAGCCGCGATTCCGACAAGTGTACTAAACAAAATGACAGGCCAGAAAGTTGGTAAAACTGCAGGAATATAAAATGCTGCGACAAACATAGCCACTGATTGTCCGGCAAAAAAACCACTACCAAAAAAAAGTAGTCCAGCTAAACTAGTAACTATAAATTTTCCCCGCTGTATTTTACTGCTATTAAGTGCATTATTAAATTGGTTACTTGCTTCTGCTACAGACTGAAAACGAATTTGAAGCATAACTAGTGTTTGCTGTAATTGTATTAGCTCTTCTAACGGTAATGTTGCTAATTGATAGCCCTCTATTTTTTTCCTTAAGTTCTTAATCCCATTCATTTGCTGCAAATAAATATCAAGTAACTTAGGCGCTTCTCTTAAGGGCACCCCCAGATTTTTTGAAACCTGAATTAAATCATAACTATAGAAAACAACTATGGATAAAATAGAAAAAGCCAGTCCAGCGATAAGAATTAGTACAGATGGTAATGACAAAACACCCAGCATCGTAGTAATACTGTCAAAACCTTCACAACCAGCAAATAGAGTACCAGCAAGAGCAAGGAGAATAAGTTTCAGTGTTGCATACTCAGAGGATGGCTCCTCTGTAACCTCCTTCGATGGGTTCTCTCCTGCCAGAGAATTAAGCAAATCATTCAATAATTCAACTCTTAATAAGGCAAGCACAAATTCAATTTCTTGCCGAGAACGCAAAGAAACATAGGAAGGGATGGTGACGTCGTCACGTAACCAAGCAATTAATTGCATAGAATCTAAAGAAGAAGCAAATTGCTTTAACTCAGTTACGTGAAATGGACATAAATTTATGTATTGTTCAATCAACTCTTGAGAGCGTTTCCCCAATACAATCTTCACGCTCATACTCATTTTTATCTCCGATTATCTTCATATTAGAACTTTTGTAGCACTAGCAAATTCTACTGTGTTGTAATGTGTCCATAACCTTAAAGCACAGAATTTTTCTTCCACGTAAATTTAATACCGGAGAAACATAGATAACACAGCCATAATAGAAAAAATGCGTGGCACGCAAGAATTTTATTTATCCTTTGTGTTATTTTATCGATGGCAAATGGCAAATATAACACAAGTGATGCGCATTGTTTAACCACTTTTTTGTAAATTCTCTATTCTTCCCAAAATAATAAATGAATTTTAAAACACCACTTACTTATTTGCTTAAAAATACTATTTTTTGGCAGAGCAATAAAGAACACCAGTTATGGAATACTTTAGACCGCCATGTATAATAAACACTCGTTTATAGGATTAAGCAGTGGTATAGTTAAATATGACGACCGAAAAACAAGATACTTTTACACAAAAGAATAAAAAACCTCAGACGAAACCTGGCCCGAATCGTGATAGGTTTATTCCTACTCGTCCTGTTTCTCAAACAGAAAGGGAAATGCAAGAGGCCCTTTTTGCGGGAACCTTCGATATTCCTGCAACCAGAGAGGCAGACATTTTATTTCATACAATGTTTGGTTTTTCTCTTACAACATTACAACGATCCAGAGTCTTGAATTTTAAATTACCCGAACCAGAGTCATTGATGCTCAAGAGGCGTGAATTTTCTGCCCTGGATAATATTCGTATTTTAGATGCGCCTAATTTAGTGAGTGATGCTTATTATAATCCATTGTGCTGGAGTGAATTGGTATATCTAGGGCTAGGTAATACGACTTACTCCTATGACCTTCAAACGAAGAGCGTTAGAAAAGTCAACGAGGCGAGCGCCACTATTTCTGCCCTATCTTGCTCTAATAAGTTTATTACTCAGGCAACCACAGACTCAAGCTTGCATTTTATTGATGCTCAAACATATAGCCAAACATCAGTGAATAATTTAGCAATCTTTACCAAGATAATTCCCGATGCATCTTCTAGTGGAACGTATTTGCTTGGGTATAGGGCTGAAAACGCCCCCCATCGCCAATATACTGTAAGTCATTACGATGTGCGCTCCGGGCGAATGACTTTTCATATCACCTCATTTGGTGAAAGGTTCGCTGGGTTAGCATTCGATAAAAGAAATACACTCGCCTTAGGGATAGGCGACTCCGTTGGCCTTTGGGATGTGCGCAAATTGCACGAACCAAGACTATCATTCACAGGACATACAACCGTTTCTAAAGCAATTGCTTTTTCGCCCGAAGACCCTAAAAAAATTGTTACTGGAGGTGAGGTAGAAGATAAAACATTACAGTTATGGGATGTTACGTCTGGAACAGTCCTTGCTCAAGCAACTACAGAGGGGCCGGTATGCGATATTCATTGGATTACTCAACACGGTTTTTTTGCAACCCAAGGAGTTGGCAATCCCTCTATTTCTTGTTGGTCTAAGGAGGGGCGCAGGTTAGTTAAAGAGCAAAGTACCGCGGTGCCTGAACAAGTGTTACATTCAGCGCAAAATCCTCAGGACCCATGTGCTATTGCAACAACATTAGCAGATGAATCACTCAAGTTTTGGTCAGTAAAAAAAGAAAAGAAAGAAGAGAAGGAAAGTAAATTAGAGGGAGTCTCCTCTTTACAATGGCCAGTAATTCGCTAGCCGATACCTTTATTAAACTTCTTTCCAAGCGCGCTGCAAAGGATGAATTGCGAGGAGATGAGGAGCCCGAAGTGTACACGCAGAAGTCGAGCACCAGTGCCTCTGCAGTAGCATTTGGAAAGAGATCTATCGATGAATTTTGCTCGAACCAGGAGTCAAAGAATTTGGTACTCGTTGACGTAATGACGTCAACTTGAACACGTATAGCCTGGTTGCCGAGAACAGACGACCATTATACTGGATGACAAATGGTTGGCATTACAAAATGCATAAGTAAACGTCACTAAGTAAGCACTTACAGATTGGGATTATAAGCTGTAGACGATTCAACCAAATCTAGTTTATTTTTTTCCTTCGCTGTATTGGTAGTAATATAACGATTCAAATGCGGAGCTAATAGCCACATACATAAAGCGATAATCAAGGTTATAATACCTATCCAGGCAAATACAGTGGTATAAATCATTAGTGACTCTATGCCAGGTTTAATATGCTTAGGAAGTGCAGTATAGGAAGCCACTGTGGCGCCAATAAATCCAGCAACAGCGGAGGTTAAAAACCATATCCCCATAACAAATCCTGCAATTTTTGCTGGCACTAGCTCCGCCACCATTGCTACTCCAAGAGCAGAAACTAATAACTCACCTAGACTTTGAAACAAATAGCTAATAATGAGCCACCAAGAAGAAACCGCTCCATTATCAGTATAAAAAAAACGCGAAAAATAAAGGATTAAAAAGCTCAAAGCACACATGGTCATGCCCAAAGCGAACTTGTAAGGAATAGAAAATAAAATACCTTTTTCATTTATTTTATCATAGCCATAGGCCAGCACTGGACTCATTAGAACAATCCAGATAGGATTTAACGCTTGAAAACTCTGAGGATCGATAGTGATACCTAAGAAACCAGGGTTTACATTATTCACCGCAAACAAATTGATTGACGTCGGCATTTGTTGATATAAAGTGAAAAAAATAATTGCCTCGATCATAAGCACCATAGCAACTAGCATATTCATACGAGATGCTTTTTCTTCTTTGCTCATCCAATGAATATAAGCACCAATGACTATAAAAGTGATTCCCCATAATAAGTTCTTGGCGAGTATTACATTTTGTAATAAATGAGCGGAAATTAGGGTAAGAAGTAATACGCCAACAATTACCATGCCCCATTGCCGCACAGAAATTCGTTGCTTATCTGCTGCTGTATTAATATCAGCTATATACTGATATTGAAACCAATAATTAGCCAAGCCAATAATTAAACCCACAGCACTAATTAAATAGGTATAGGTGTAACCATAACGACTAGCGACGGTAGGTCCTGCAAATAAAGCAACCATACTACCCAAATTGATGGCCATGTAATAAAGAGTAAATCCACCATGTAACCTAGGATCATTTTCTTCATAACATTTGGATAATAAATTTGACGGATTCGCTTTAAATAGGCCATTCCCTACGCAAATTAGACCAAGAGCTAAAAAAACATTTTTTTTATCGACCAGAGCCAAAGAAAAATACCCTGCTGATAAAACAATCAGTCCTAGGACAATAGTACGTTTAGTGCCAAGTACCTTATCACCAAGATATCCTCCTATGACTACCAAGCCATAAACTAAAGCAGAGTAAGCACCAAAGGTATAATAAGAATCCATATCACTATACCCTAGATAGCGAATAAAATAGAGGGTCAAGACGCCTTGTACCGTGTAAAAACCAAAGCGCTCCCATAATTCCAACAAGAAAATCATACGAAATGCATCTGGTTGTTCACGGAAAATGCCCAGCATGGATTCTATTCCTATAGAGGGTAAATTTTTAAGTTAAAGCAATTTTTTCCTTTTTGCAATGAGCCTTAACGACACATTTAGTGATGCTGAGGCCCCTCAGTTTCTGTTATGGCCTCCCCTTCCCCCTCTTCCTCATCAGCGTTTTCTTTATTAACATGCTCTTGGGTTGGCTTAGGAGTAACACGCTCGTTACTAAGGGCGATCGTTACTTCATCCTTATGTGAAAGCTCATGCTTTGCTTTACGCGCTTCAATATCACTACCCATTAACCCAATCAAAACATCGGTGGTGGACTCATGGGGCATGTCCTTTTGAACATGTTGTTCGTTCGTCTCATCCAGCTTTTTCTGAGCCGTATCTAATTCAGCACCTTTCCGTGCTTCGTTGATCTCCGTCAACGTATTGTCGTTCACTGCCTCTTGCTCTAAAGAATCAACTTCGACTGATTTCTTAAATTTGCTTACCAGCCAATGGCCAAAAGACTGAACCAAAGGAGCAGTTAATCTACCCAAAAGATAAACACCACCGGCAATAGCTGTTCCTGCTAATATTCCCATTCCCACAGGCGGAAAAAATAAGGAGAGAGATAATCCCACTATGGTTAAACATCCCAACGCAATCCCAACGCCTTTATCAAGCACGTGAATCATGCCTACTTGTTCTATTTTCTGTTGTAAATGCAGCTCATCCGTTTTTAATTTTTCTACAATTTTCTTCTGTGCAATATAACGTTCTTGCAATAACACTATATCGGTATAGACCTCTATTATACTTTGCTCATCTGTCGCTTTTTTGAGGCGTTCATGTAACACGTGTACCTCTTCTTGAATTAAACGCATTTCCTCTTCTTCGCTGTCTAATTCTTTCTTTAATTTTTTGTATTCCTTACCTAATTGATAACGCTCATAGAGAGTTTTGCCTAATAAAAACGTACTCACAGATATACCGATACTTGCAGCTATAAAACCAATTATTGGTGCTGCAACAGGAACAGTTAGCGCCGTAATTGCCAATGCCATTAATATTCCGGAATAAGCCCATTTAATATTGTTATCCAGAGTGAATGGAACTTCTTGGCCCAAGACATAGGCTGAAAGATAAATAAAAGGAATACGCACAAAATCAAAAGCAGCTATAGCTACGGAACCAATATGAAACCCGGAACTAACCGATTGACTGGATGCAGTATGAGTTAAATCACTAACTCGTTCACCTATCTTAGAAATTGATTCGCCTGAATCGCCTACACGATCCAATAATCGTGACAACATAGGTACTTTTTCTGCTGCCGCCTTTAATAAAGATTCTCGAGTTAAAGCAACTAGCTTATAATCTACAGGATCTAACATTAACTCTAAGTCTTTTAGAACATTTTCTTTATCTAATTTCTTAGCAATTTCATCTTCGCTTAGACTCATTTCTCTGCTCCCAAAAAAGACTTACTTTAAATATACCAAGTAGACATTAAGAGAACATGACGTAACATGCTTATCTTTTGCTACCACACGAGATTGCATCAAGCCATTAATAATAATGGCAGAAAAAATTGGAAGCTGCACAAAGGAACTATAGCTCTTAAACTCTTGGTGAAAAGATTCTCTTTTTGTTCAAGATGAGCAAAATATGGATTTTATACGAACCGAGCCGTATAGTTACATCAATTCTTTCTTGCTAAGCAGGCCTATGTTCAACTATATTTTTAATATGAAAAACAAGAATAAGTCATCATGGTTAAAAAAGCTCTATATCTGGCTGGTGGAGGTGCGCGAGGGGCCTATCAAGCTGGTGTTTTAAAGGCAATTGGTCACATTTTACAAACTAAAACCTTTCCATTTGATATGGTGAGTGGGGTCAGTGTTGGTAGTATTAATGCAGCAATACTTGCAGAAAATGCTAATGACTTTCCTACGGCACTGGATAAATTGGAATCGATATGGGGAGAGATCCATTGCCAGCAAATTTATAAGGCCAGTAATTATGAATTAGGGAAGTCTGTAATGCGCAATTTGAGCACCCTAATTATTAAACAACGACAGTCAGGCCACTTACTAGATACTTCGCCATTGAAACAGTTTATTGATGAGACTATCGATTTTTCGCGTATAGAAGAAAATATTAATGCAGGACATCTAAGTACTCTGGAGGTGATTAGTCTTTGCTATGAAACCCACCAGACGATTTCTTTCTATAACCATAACCACCCTGAATTTCATGATTGGCATTATCCTCGTCATAGTAGCCAACGCGCCATCATCAGTGCAGAGCACATTTTGGCATCCAGTGCCTTGCCTCTCTTCTTCCCAACAATAGCTATAGATGGATTACATTATGGAGATGGCAGTATAGGGCTTGTTGCTCCCTTACGCGGTGCTATACGCTTTGAAGTAGATAAGATTCTAATTTTAGGAACAAGAGAACTTCCCGAATTTACTAATCCAGAAATTTTGCGCAATGAAGAAATTCCTTTTGCCAGTATTTTAGGTAATATGCTTAATGGATTGTTCTTAGATAACCTTGATAGAGACATTGAAATGGTTAATCGCATGAATGAGATAGCCACTTTATTATCTATGTGGAAAAAACGCCGCTCTCCTTGGCGTCCCATATCAACTCTATATTTACGTCCAAGCCAAGATATGGCTTCTTTAGCACAAAACAATTTTAAAACCATGTCTGCCTTACTGCGATATTTGTTGAATTTTCTAGGTGCAAAAAGCCATTCAGGGGACTTATTAAGTTTTTTATTATTTGAAAAAGAATTTACCCGCGAGCTCTTAGAACTTGGCTTCCATGACACTATTGCTAATGCTAAAGAAGTTGTTGCATTCTTTAGTTAAGTGACACCGTTATATGAACAGTGAATGGCGTCAACTTAAGGATGTGTAGCACGGATTAGACGAAGTCGTAATCCGGGATTGAGGCTACATTAAAAAGCTTAAGTTGACGCCGCTATGTGAACCGTTACACGACATTTTAATATTGCTGCAGTAATTGCAAAACAGACTCTGTTTTAGGCTTGACCCCGTTCCAAATAAAAAATGCTTCGGCAGCCTGTTCAACCAACATCCCTATGCCATCTATTGCCACACACCCTAGGTTTTTAGCGTAATCGACAAAAGGAGTAGCCTGTTTTTGTTGGTATGCTAAATCATAACAAACCGGTTTATAAGACATCACCTGCTCTGGTAAAAAGATAGTATTGCCTTCCAAACTTGCAGAAGTAGCATTAATAATTAAATCAAATAGTTCCGATAAAGTATCAAGACCCGCATATTTAATTTGCGGAAAATCATTTTGCAACGCTATTGCTTTGGCCACTGTTCTACTCGCCACAGTTAAAGTTTCAGGATTTGCAGCTAATAAGGGATGTATTATTCCTCTCGCAGCACCTCCTGTACCCAATATTAGAATACGCTTTCCAGGTAAATCGATATAACGCGTTAAATCACGAATTAATCCAATGCCATCCGTATTATCTGCGTACAACTTATTGTCACATATCCATAAGGTATTCGCTGCCCCAGCCAGTAGACATCGTTCCGTACGATGTTGAGCCATAGCAAATGCTCGTTGTTTAAAAGGCAAGGTGACATTCAATCCCTTGCCTTTATGAATGAAAAAATCAGATACTTGCTGTTCAAAGAGCCGCTCATCACCCTGTATTTTGTCATAGGAAAGTTCAATCTTCGCTTGATGAGCAAAAGACTGATGAATAATAGGAGATAAGCTATGTGTGATGGGATTACCGATAACAGCAAAACGTTTAGATGTCATGCATTCCTCTATTTTTTTGGTGTTCTATGTTGTGTAATGTCTATTACAGCACGAGCAATAAGTTTACCAATCAACGTGTATCTTAAGTTAACGCCTAATAATCAGGTCATTCCCCTCATCGAACATTTTAATCAGTTTCTACAGCAGAAGAAGCTACTGAGTACTTATCATGTCAAGCCCTTTATTCTCACCCATCCCCTTCATATCACTTTATATCTCGCGACGTATGAAGAAACACAAATTAGCGCAGTTATAAAGCAAACTCAAGATTTGGCTCAAAAACAAAAGAACATATCGATCGCCACAGAGCGTTTTCACGCCAGTACCAGTGGCTATGTCATGTTAGCATTAGAACAGAATGAGCGATTGCAGCAATTAAGTAACAAAACATTAAGCCAATTAGCTGAGCTACGTGATCAGCATGCCTCTACTCCTGATTGGGCCTCAAAAGATCGGAAAAGACAAGAACTATTTAAACAATGGGGTAGTCCCAGCGTCATGAGTTATTACCAACCTCATTTCTCCGTCTTTGATCCGGAGCATTTATCTCCTAAACAACGCGCAACGTTATACCAAAAACTGCAGTTATTAATAGGGCAATTTAGTAAAGTACATGACGTCAAAGTTAAGGCAACAGCATACGCTATTGGTGTTGGTATTGCCGATGCCCAAGGACAAATTATAAAAGAACTGGATTCATTTCCTTTAAGTTAACGTCATTTTCGGATAAGAAAGTTAGCCGCTATATCACCAATACCTCAATAACAGCTTTTGCCGGGCAATCTGTTGCCCGACCTGTATTACTATTCGCTCTCCCCGGCCAAGCTCTTGCTGACAACTTCCCGTAGATCGCGAGACAGCTTCAATTTTGCTAATTTTTCTAACTGCTGTTTCATTAAGATCTGTCTAGGCTCATTATAACTTTGCCAGCGAGTAAAAGGTGAAGCCAAGCGCGCAGCAATTTGCGAGTTCAGCTTATCTACCTTAACTAACATTTCCCCTAGAAAGGTATAGCCACTGCCATCAAGGGCATGGAAATTACGGTGATTGGCTAAACAAAAGGCGCCAACAATAGCACGTACTTTATTAGGATTTTTAATATTGAACGCCGGATGTTGTAGCAATTGTCTTACCTGTTCTAAAGTACCTGGTAATTTAGACGCGGCTTGGATTGCAAACCATTTATCTAAAACCAAGTCCTCTTTAGACCATTGCTTATAGAAATCTTCTATGGCTTGGGCGCGACTGGTGTTATCAGAACAGTTGGCCAATAGACCAAAACTTGACAGTTGATCGGTCATGGTTCGTCGAGCCGCAAATTGTTGTTTACAAATATCTATAGTTACCGCTTCATTGGCTTGCATCATTAAACATAAGCAGGTAGAACGCAACCCTCTGTGCTCATAGTCTTTATAATCCTCGTATTGTTCCTCATCTCGCCATAATTGTTCGTAGACTTGTTTTAATTGGGGAAACAAACTTAATCCTAATTGTTTAGCAAAATAATCACGTACTTCCTCAACAAGAGTTACATCAATCAAATCCATGGTTGCGGCAACTTCCTCAAAACCAGGAGGAGAAATTAACTCATCGCGCAAATCAGTGTCTAGAGACTCGTCTAATAAGATGTATTTGAAAGCAGAAATCAGTGCTTCTGGAATGTGCCATTTCTCTTTGGGTGAGCGCAAGCAGTCAACTAAACAGTTAAGCACTAAACGCTGGCCCGCGTCCCATTTAGCATAACCATCAGTTTCATAGCGTAATAAGAACAAAAGCTCATCTTGACTCAGCTCATACTTTAAGCGAATTGGAGCGGAAAATTCTCGTAAAACAGAAACTACGGGCCGCTCGCTTAGATCATTAAAAACAAACTTCTGCTCACTTTCTTTTAACTCTACAAGCTCCCTACCAATTGCCATCTGTTGGCCTTTAGAATCAAATAATGCGATACGGATAGGTATGTGGAAAGGTTTTTTCTCCAGGCCATCAGGAGTTCGTGGACAACTTTGCTGCATAGTTAATGTTAAACTACCGCCCGTATAATCACTCTCCACTTGAACCACTGGAGTGCCGGCTTGACTATACCAAAGTTTGAATTGGGCCAAATCAACGTTATTAGCATCCTCCATAGCAGCAACAAAATCATCAATAGTCACCGCCTGACCATCATGCCGTTCGAAATACAAATCCATTCCTCGTCTAAATCCCTCTTTTCCGAGCAAAGTATGTTGCATACGAATAACTTCAGCTCCTTTACTGTAAATAGTTGCCGTATAGAAGTTATTAATTTCCTGATAAGACTCGGGTCTGACTGGATGTGCCATAGAACCTGCGTCCTCAGGAAACTGCGCATTACGTAAACCATCTACATCAGCAATCCTATAAACATCTCGTGAGTTCATATCCCGAGAGAACTCTTGGTCACGGAATACGGTTAATCCTTCTTTTAAACTAAGTTGAAACCAGTCGCGACAAGTGACTCTATTGCCCGTCCAATTATGAAAATACTCATGAGCAACTACACTTTCAACACCAACATAGTCATCATCAGTTGCTGTATCAGGACGAGCCAGAATGTATTTGGAATTAAAAATATTTAACCCTTTATTTTCCATTGCGCCCATATTGAAATCACTGACCGCAACTATCATAAAAATATCTAGGTCATATTCCCGGCCATAGACTTCCTCATCCCAACGCATTGCTTTTTTTAATGATTCCATGGCAAAAGAACATTTATCTTCATTGCCAGGCTCAACGTAAATACGTAAATCGACTTTTCGTCCGGAGGCGGTTATGAATTCATCCATCATGCAGGCTAAACTTCCAGCGACTAAAGCAAACAAATACGACGGCTTCTTAAAAGGATCTTGCCATACTACCCAATGACGCCCCTCAACAGTCTCGCCGGAGTCGATTAAATTCCCATTGGATAAAAGAATAGGATAATGCTTTTTATCCGCTGAAATACGAGTCGTGTATTTTGCCAATACATCAGGTCTATCTAGAAAATAAGTAATTCGCCTAAACCCTTCTGCCTCGCACTGAGTGCAAAATAAATGATTGGAACGATAAAGTCCTGATAACTCTGTATTATCTTGTGGGCGAATACGAGTCACTATCTCAAGAATCATCTCATCGGGGCAGCGCTCTATCATCAGATCATCCCCATCCAGGGTATATGCTGATGGCTCTAACTCTACCCCATTCATATGGATACTGATTAACTCCAACTCATCGCCATAAAGACGCAGAGCGCCTTCATGTTGACGAATTAGCCTTATTTTACTGTTTACCAAAGCATGGTCATCATACAAATCAAAATTCAAATCTACAGTGTCTATGCTAAAAGCAGGAGGCTGATAATTTTTCAAATAAATAGTCGTGTCAGGCATGATAGTTGCTTTCCTTTAAAAAAAACAATTAAGTTAATTGATTTATGTATAAAATTAATTTGAGAAGATACTATTTAGCTACTAGTTTAACTACTATACTAAGAAATAAAAGATGTAATTTTTTACTTTTGTTTGGATAAGCGACTGTAAAAAATACAAAAACTAGTTCTATCCTTCTCAGGGATAAGTAAAAGGGGATGATACATGAATACTCAAGATTTTTTAGCAAGTTACACCAAACGCTTTGTTGATAACAAAGCAGAGGAGTTAAGTTTGGATGAGTACCTGGAGTTGTGCAAAAACGACCCTTCTGCTTACGCTAATCCTGCGGAACGCTTATTAATGGCCATTGGCGAGCCAGAAATGTTAGATACACGCCATGATCCCGTTTTATCACGTATTTTTTCAAATAAAATTATTCCACGTTACTCCGTTTTTAAAGAGTTTTATGGGATGGAAGAGCCTATAGAGCAAATCGTTGGCTTCTTAAAACATGCTGCTCAGGGATTAGAAGAAACAAAACAGGTACTTTACCTCCTAGGTCCTGTTGGTGGTGGTAAATCATCAATTGCTGAAAAACTAAAAGATTTAATGGAAAAAACACCATTTTATGCCATTAAAGGATCACCAGTCTTTGAGTCCCCGCTCTCTTTATTTAATCCCGATGAAGATGGCGAATTATTAAAAGAACGCTTTGGTATTCCTACTCGTTATCTACGTTATTTAATGTCCCCCTGGGCGGTAAAACGCTTACAAGAATTTAATGGCGACATTAGCCAATTCAAAGTCATTAAGGTAAAGCCCTCTCGTTTAAAACAAATTGCCATCGCGAAGACAGAGCCGGGTGATGAGAATAACCAAGATATTTCATCTCTAGTCGGTAAAGTAGATATTCGAAAACTAGAAGAGTTTTCCCAGGATGATCCAGATGCCTACAGCTATTCTGGTGGACTTTGTCGCTCTAACCGTGGGCTCTTAGAGTTTGTGGAAATGTTTAAAGCTCCTATCAAGGTTCTGCATCCGTTATTGACGGCTACTCAAGAAGGCAATTACAACGCAACCGAAGGATTATCTGCCATCCCGTTTGAAGGGATTATCTTGGCTCACTCGAACGAATCTGAGTGGCAAACGTTCAGAAACAACAAAAACAACGAGGCATTTATAGATAGAATCAATATAGTAAAAGTACCGTACTGTCTACGCGTCTCTGAAGAGATGAAAATTTATCAGAAGCTCATCGATAACAGCTCCCTGGCCAATGCTCATTGCGCTCCAGGAACATTGGATATGTTAGCGCAATTCTCCGTATTGACTCGCTTAAAAGAACCACAAAACTCCAGTATTTACTCTAAGATGCGTGTTTACAATGGTGAAAGTTTAAAAGATACAGATCCCAAAGCAAAATCCTATCAAGAATATAAGGATTTTGCAGGTGTAGATGAAGGGATGAGCGGAATATCCACTCGCTTTGCCTTTAAGATTCTTTCTAAAGTATTCAACTTTGATCACAGCGAGGTTGCAGCTAATCCTGTGCATTTAATGTATGTTCTTGAGCGTCAAATTGAGCAAGAACAATTACCACAAGAGCAACATGAAAGCTACGTTACCTTTATCAAAGAATATCTATCAACAAAATATGTTGAATTTATAGGCAAAGAAATTCAAACAGCTTATTTGGAATCCTATTCAGAATATGGGCAAAATATTTTTGACCGATACATTACTTATGCAGATTTCTGGATACAAGATCAAGATTATAGAGATCCTGATACAGGAGAAATTTTTGATCGCGGCCTATTAAATCTAGAGCTGGAAAAAATTGAAAAACCAGCAGGTATATCCAATCCTAAAGATTTCCGAAATGAAGTCGTTAATTTCGTCTTACGTGCCAGAGCAAATAATAGGGGTAAAAATCCGGTTTGGAATAGTTACGAAAAATTAAAAACCGTCATTGAGAAGAAAATGTTTACTAATACCGAAGATTTGCTTCCTGTAATTTCTTTCAATGCCAAGGCTTCTGAAGATGATAAGAAAAAGCATGAAGAGTTTATCTCTCGAATGGTGGAAAAAGGCTACACACGAAAACAAGTTCGGTTACTTTGTGAATGGTATTTGCGGGTTCGTAAATCGCAATGATGCCATAAGGTATAACACTTAGTGTGATGAGAAAGAGTCAGAGTTTCAGAGTTATTGATATTGTTTATTAAATTAAAAAATAACACAGGGCGGACGATTTTGTTCCCCCTGCTCTGACCCAAATAAACCTTACCCTGAGCAAGGTGTGGAGCTAAAATTATGTCGCAATTGATAGATAGACGACAAAATGCAGGCAAAAAGAGTACGGTTAATCGTCAACGTTTTCTTCGCCGCTATAAAAATCAAATTAAACGCGCGGTGTCTGATGCCGTAGGGAAGCGCAGTATTACGGAAATTGATCAAGGGGAACAAGTCACTATTCCCGCAAAAGACATTTCTGAACCTCAATTTCATCGTGGTCATGGCGGACAGATTGAACGTGTATTGCCTGGCAATGATAACTTCATTACTGGAGACCGTATAAAAAGACCTAGTGGCGGGGGAGCTGGAGGCGACGGAAGTAACGCGAGTAATAGTGGTGAAGGAGAGGATAATTTTGTGTTTGAACTCTCCCGAGAAGAGTTTTTAGAAATTTATTTTGAGGATTTAGAGTTACCGGATTTGGTCAAAAAGGAATTAGCTCGTCTGACTACTTATAAAACAGTCCGAGCAGGAGTATCCACCAGCGGGATTCCTAATAATATCAATGTACTGCGCTCCATGAAGCAAGCTACTGGCCGCCGAGTTGCCTTAGCCTCCCCTTATAAAAAGCAACTAAAAGATGCGGAAGTGGAATTAGCACAACTATTAGAATCTCCAGATCCTGATAATGTTGCTATTTCAAATTTGCGCAAACAAATTGAGTTTTTAAAAAAGAAGATTCAAACCGTCCCTTTTATAGATACCATAGATCTTAGATACAATCAGCGAGTACGTATTGCCGCCCCGTCTACGCAAGCAGTGATGTTTTGTGTGATGGATGTATCCGGCTCCATGGATGAAGCCAAGAAAGACATTGCCAAGCGCTTTTTTATCTTGCTTTACATGTTTTTGACGAAAAACTATGAAAAAATTGAGTTAGTGTTTATCCGTCACCATACTTCAGCGAAGGAAGTAGACGAAGAAGAATTCTTTTACTCCAGAGAAACTGGCGGTACCGTAGTGTCAAGCGCTTTAGAGTTATTACATACGATAATAGAAGCCCGTTATCCACCCCAAGCCTGGAATATCTACGTGGCTCAAGCATCGGATGGTGATAATTGGAATGCCGATTCCCCTTATTGTCAGGAGTTGTTGCAAGAAAAAATTATGCCCCTACTCCAATATTTTGCTTATATAGAGATTATGCCTCGCCATCATCAAAGTTTATGGGAGGTCTATCAACAGATAAAAGAAAAACATCCTAATTTTGCCATGGAAAATATTGATACGGTAGCAGATATTTATCCAGTATTTCGCGAATTATTTAAAAGGAAAACCGTATGAAAAAGAAGCCATTATCAACTGGCGCTGAATGGACTTTTGAGTTAATACAGGCTTACGACCGTGAAATAGCGCGTATTGCAAAAAGTTTTAAACTAGATACCTATCCCAATCAAATTGAAGTGATTACAGCCGAACAAATGATGGATGCTTATGCCTCCGTCGGTATGCCTATAGGTTATCACCATTGGTCTTTTGGAAAACACTTCGTTGGCGTTGAAAAAAGTTATAAAAGAGGACAAATGGGCTTAGCCTATGAATTAGTGATCAATTCAAATCCTTGTATTTCTTATTTAATGGAAGAAAATACCATAGCAATGCAAGCCCTAGTTATCGCTCATGCATGTTATGGCCATAATTCTTTTTTTAAGAATAATTACCTATTTAAGATGTGGACCTCCGCTGATGCAATCATCGACTACTTGGTTTTTGCTAAAAAATACATTAGTGACTGCGAAGAACGGCATGGTATTGATGAGGTAGAGGCAACTCTTGATGCCTGTCACGCATTGATGAATTATGGCGTGGACAGGTATAAGCACCCCGCCGCATTATCCATTCAGGAAGAAAAAATAAGACAACAAAACCGTGAAATTTATTTGCAATCACAAGTTAATGAATTATGGCGAACAATACCTCACAGCAAACAAGAAGGTACCAGTAAACCAAAATCACGTTTCCCAGCAGAGCCACAGGAAAATATTTTATATTTTATTGAAAAAAATGCTCCTTTATTAGAACCATGGCAAAGAGAAATTGTCCGTATTGTAAGAAAAATTGCCCAATATTTTTATCCCCAAGGCCAAACTAAAGTGATGAATGAGGGATGGGCATGTTTCTGGCATTACACCATCATGCATGCACTATATGACGAAGGTCTAGTTACTGACGAATTTATGCTGGAAATCTTACAAAACCATACAAATGTCATTATGCAAGTACCTTATAACAGCCCTTATTATAATGGAATTAATCCCTATACGTTGGGCTATCATATGATGCAGGACATCAAAAGGATTTGTGAAAACCCTACAGAGGAAGATAAGAAATGGTTCCCTTATTTAGCTAATACTGACTGGCTAACTAGTCTTGATACTGCCATGCGTAATTTCAAAGACGAAAGTTTTATCGCGCAATATCTTTCTCCTAAATTAATCCGTGATTTAAAATTATTCCATATCGTAGATGATGATCGTAGTCCAGAGTTATACATTAATGCCATACATGACGAATTAGGATATCAGAGCATTAGGGAGGCTCTATCCAGACAATACAATCTAGGATATTTAGAACCAGATATTCAAATCTATTCAGTGGATCTGCAAGGTGATCGGTCTTTGACTTTAAGACATGCACAGCATAACTCAGTACCTTTAGGTGAAACAACGGCTGACGTGCTCAAACATCTTCATACCTTATGGCAATTTCCTGTTCGCTTACAGACAGTAAATTCAGAAAACAAGGTCACTGAGGAGTTTGGTTGTCCTCCATTAGAGGGTAACAACGCAAGTAACCAAGAAATGTAAACACCAAGAGGTTCCACCTGTTTTTTGCTGTGCCATTTTGCTGGGGTTCTTCAGCTATTGCGCAGAACAGGTGTTCAGAAACAAAAAACACTGAAAATATCAGAAATCTCCTTAATGGAAATAGAAACTTTAACACAAAGACTCGAAGAGCCTAAAATTGACGACTTAAGCGAAACTGGTCGAAACCTATTAGGCTTGCTAAATCCAACGATCATTGGCAGTAAACACTATAGTTAACCAACGCTGCGGGCTCTCTCCCCCCAAAGCGGACGCTATTTCATGACGAATTACATCCAATGATTCAACGCTGGAGATTGGGTATTCAGGCGGTACTACAATATGAATTTCAATAAACTGTGCCCGTCCAATTTTGGCGACGTAGCTTGAATAAGTCTTAAATTCATATCGTATGATGAGATCATCTAAAAAGAGCCTTACTTTCTCATCAAGACTGAATGGAGCGATGAGAAAAATATCGCGCATTGCATTACGTACTGTAGACATGGGCACAAAAAACAAAAAGGTCGACATGATAGCTAAGACGAAGGGATCAACAAACGGAGTAAGGTGTTGGTATCGACTCCCTTCCATCAATTGGGCGATGGCAAATGCAACTAAAAGTGCTAATGAAATCGATCCTGACATGAGCCAGCTATGGGCATCCAGTCTTAAAAACTCAGAATTAATTTTTAGGTTTTTATGTCGCACATAACCATACATGCTTATTGATAATACGGCCATAAATGAGGCAACAATAAGCGCTATGTCGAAATTCATTTCTCTTCCACCAGACAATATACTGCCAATGGCATTTATTAAAGCATAGGCTGAAACCAAGATAAGTATACTGCCGTTAAAGACTAATACCATTGGTTCAACATGCCAATAGCCATATTGAAATCGGCGATTACCTTCACTGGTTAAAAGTCGGGTAACTAAGAATGCGAGAACGGACATGACTGCATCAATCATATCAAACATACCATCAAACACGATGGCTAATGATCCAGAGAGCAGGCCATAGACAATACCTATCAGTGATAAAAAGCAGGTCACCACTATTGATATTTTTAGAACGCGTTGTTCAACCACTCCCTCAGTGATATTTGTCAAAGTTATCTCCTAGCTATTAATCGGTTGAGGTATTTAATTTTAGCTCTATAGGCATTCCAGGGTCTTCCAAATATTAGAATTTCATTTTCAATAAACCCGGAATAAAAATAAATTGATTCAAAATTGAACTAAAAAATGTTAATCTACACCCTTATTATAAAACAGAAGCGCTCGCAATGATTCAATCCACACTAACTAATCAACAATTATCATTCTCCCAGCTGCCTTTGCGCCAAGAATTAATAAAGAGTCTCGATTCTTTAAATTATGAAAACATGACTCCCATCCAAATGCAAAGTCTTCCAATAATTCTTAATAATGAGGATATTATTGCTCAGGCAAAAACAGGAAGTGGAAAGACAGCTGCTTTTGGTTTGTCCTTATTAAATAATTTAAAGATTTCGTTTTTTGCAGTACAGGGACTGATTCTTTGTCCTACCCGTGAACTGGCAGAACAAGTCAGCCAAGCAATCCGTCGATTAGCCTGTTTGATGTCTAATGTTAAAATTATTAATTTGTCCGGTGGTATACCTATGAAACCTCAACTGGACTCATTAAGACATGGAGCTCATATAATTGTAGGAACACCGGGGAGAGTGCTTAAGCATTTAAAAAACACCTCCTTAGACTTAACTCACCTGAGAACTTTAGTTTTAGATGAAGCAGACAGAATGCTGGATATGGGTTTTTTTGATGACATCACAAACATTATTTCTGCTTGCCCAAAACAACGCCAAACCTTACTTTTTTCTGCCACCTATCCTGAGGAAATCAAACAACTGTCAAAACAGTTCATGTTCAACCCCAAAGAAGTCCTTATTGCAACCCCTCATACTGAAATTGATATCGAACAACGTTTTTATGAAGTAACAAAACAATCCCAGAAATTTTCTTTATTGAAATCAATACTGTTGCAGTTTAAACCAGTTTCGACGTTAATCTTCTGTAATACCAAACAACAAACGGTGGATGTGACGGACGAACTCATTCATGAAGGCTTTAGTGCCATCGCTTTAAATGGGGATATGGAACAAGTAGATCGCGATCTGGCTGTCTTGCGTTTTGCCAACCAAAGTTGTTCAATCTTGGTCGCCACTGACGTTGCAGCACGAGGTCTTGATATTAAGGAGCTTTCGGCAGTTATTAATTTTGATCTCGCTTTTGATCATGATGTCCATGTTCATCGTATCGGCCGAACCGGACGGGCTGGGAATAAAGGCCTCGCTTTTAGCATTACAACACCGGCAGATGCGCAACGAATTTGCGCTATAGAAGATAATCTGCCACACCCTATTCTCTGGGGAAACGCTAATGAATTTGCAAACAACCACTCAACCAGATTAGTGCCAGAAATGGTTACCCTATGCCTCGCCTCTGGTAAAAGAGATAAAATTCGACCAGGAGATATTCTTGGCGCATTGATCAAAGATGCAGGGTTAGCTGGAAACACTATTGGCAAAATTAACATCACGGCCATGCACTCCTATGTTGCAATTCACCGCAGCCATGCCGACAAGGCACAGCAATATTTGCAAAATGGAAAATTGAAAGGACGCAAGATTAATGTTCGTAAAATTAGTTAAATGTCCCAGTCAGAGTCATTAATCTATGCCTTCATTAGGAGCCGTTGCCGGCTCTGTTATAAGAATTTAATGGAATTTCAAGCTACGCATGGAAATGGAGCCTAGCTCAATTTCCTCAAAGATGAAGGTTAACTGGTCATTTATATCTGAACAGCCTAAAACATAAATTAGAGGTAAATAATGATCAAGTGTTGGCACACTTAAGCGCCCACTTGCCGTAAAAGGTAATTCGTTCATGAGCGGAGCAAAATCTCTCTTTAGAAGATATTCTTTCACTTGCTTATCAAATTCGCAGGCCCAAGGGTAGGCTTTTGCATGTTTACTCCAACGAATCATACTGAGATTATGTACAATATTTCCACTACCAATAATTAATACGCCCTCTGTGCGTAGTTCTTTAAGCTGTTGACCTAAGTTAAAGTGATATTCGGGTGGTTCGGACATATCGATACTTAATTGGATAACAGGGATATTTGCTTGTGGGTACATATGTCTCAGTATTGACCATGAACCATGATCCAACCCCCAGTTTTCATCGAGATGAATATGGGGTTGTTTTATTTGTTCTTTTATTTTTTGAGCTAAGGCAGGACTTCCTGGAGCAGGATATTGCACCTCAAACAATGGCTGCGGAAATCCATAAAAATCATGAATTGTTCTAGAAACAGGCATAGATGTAAGCCAACTACCAGACGTTATCCAGTGAGCGGAAATACATAGGATTGCTTGCGGAAGTGGTAATTCATTGCCCAGATGCTCTAACATTGCAGTGAAGGCATTTTCCTCAATAGCATTCATAGGGCTTCCATGACCAATAAAAAGTACTGGCATTTTAATTGGCATCATTATTTAGCTCCTTTGTAGGTATAGACCAGCTCATTTCCCTTTTGAGCGCAGCACAGCCTTTTTGTGTTGCATTGCCAACAAAATCAATAAAATAGCGCACAGCAGGGATTAAGCCCCGTTTGGAGGGGTAAATTAAATATAAGCTTGCAGTAGCTAGAGACCATTCAGGAAGAAGGCAAATAAGTTGACCATCTTTTATTTCTTGCTGGCAGTATTCAATGGGGAGATGAGTGATGCCTTGATGGGCAAGTGACGCCTGTTTTAAGATAGTCCATTCATTGCTTTCCAAATGGGCAACTAAAGGAATGCTGATTTTTTGCCCTTGAGCATTAGTTAATTGAAGTTGGCTTGCACCATCGGCTTTGGTTTTTCCAAGCCAAATATGATTGGTTAATTCAGTGGGTGATTTAAGTGGTGGATATCCTTGTAAATAGACGGGTGTAGCAACCAGGCGATGACTGCTTTCACCTAATTTTCTTATTATCAAATTAGAATCATTCAATTCATGGGCTTGAAAACGTAACGCGACATCAAAACCTTCTTCAATGATATCGACCTTGCGATCACTAGCATAGAGGTTAATGCGGACTTCGGGGTAAAGACGCATGAAATCAATAATGATTTGATTAAACTCTGATTGCGCAAAAAGCGTAGGACAGGTCACATAAATTCGGCCTTTGGGTGTTGATTGAGCTTGAATTGCGGCTTCTTGCGCAAAACTGGCTTGATTTACCATCGCTTTACTGTATTCGTATACTAAGTTTCCCACATCGGTTAAGCTTAATTTGCGTGTTGAGCGATTCAACAAACGTACCCCTAAATGGTTTTCCAGTTCTGAAATCCGGCGACTTAATTTTGATTTAGTAATTTCCAATCCTAGACTGGCTTGAGTAAAACTACCGTCATCGACAACACGGCAGAAAAAATATAAATCATTGAGATCGGGTAAGAGATTATTATGACGCATAATTAAATAAACCAATTGATTGTTATTAATTATAGGACAATATTTCATGAAATAGCTATCTTGTTAATCATTGTTTTAAATATATGCTTAATATAAAGATACTTATTGGAGACTATGATGAACTTATTAGCTATTAACAGCAGCATATTGGAAGATTACTCTATTTCTCGTCAATTAATGACCCAGTTTCTTGACTACTGGCAACGTGAAAATCCTAAGTCAGAAATGATTTATCGTGATTTAAATGCCCAGACAATTGGTCATTTATCAAGTGAGTTACTCCAAGCCAAGCAAAAACCTATTAACGAGCTTTCTCCTGAGTTAAGAAGAGAATTAGAATTATCAGAGGAACTGATTACCGAATTTTTAAATGCGGATGAGCTTGTTATTGGGGCACCAATGTATAATTTTACCATTTCGACGCAACTGAAGTCTTGGATTGATCGTATTTTGGTCGCTGGTCGCACCTTTAAGTATACAGAGCAAGGAGTAATGGGTTTGTCCGGAGGCAAACGAGTTACTATTATTTCTACTCGTGGCAATCATTATTCAAGTGACGAAGTGATGCGGGCTAAAGACTTCCAGGAGAATTACTTAAGGACTATATTTAATTTTATCGGTATCAATGAAATTAAAATTATCCGTGCCGAAGGGTTGCACTTAAGTGAATCAATTAAAAAACAATCGATGGAACAAGCTGAAAATGAGATTAAAAAAGCATTTTCAGATCTTGTTAATTAATTCGCTGAAAATAGACCTCTTGCATAACCGGTATATTTTGTTTTAGTGCAAGGCGTAAGCATTTCGAGGAGCGGAGTTTACATGAAGTAAATGAGCACGGGAGAAACGCTTACAACGCAGCAATAAGGCAAAAGACTCAGGTTATAGAAGAGGTCTAATAGGATAATGGCCGTTATTAGCAAGCAAAAGCATCTGGAGTAACGACTAGGATTCTAGATTAAACAGCCAAGGGAAATTTTTTGCGCAATCTCTTCAATAGGCAATCCCATAACATTGTAATAGGAGCCTTTTATTTCTTTAACAAAGGTATCGTGTACTTTCTGAATACCATATCCCCCAGCTTTATCAAAAGGATCGCCTGAATCAATGTAATTTTTTATTTGCAGCTCGGTTAAGGTATGAAAGGTAATGTGGGTTGTCACATAATTAATACACCATTTTTGTTGTGGTAGAAAAATTAGCGCATAGCCTGTATAGACCTCATGAGAATTGCCACTAAGCATATGCAGCATTCTATAGGCATCAGCCTCATCGCGTGGTTTTTCTAAAATATGATTCTGATAAGCCACAGTAGTGTCTGCCGCTAAAATTAAATTGGCAGAGCCCTCCGCAACCCGCGGTAAGATAGCTTGTGCTTTGTCTCTAGCCAACCGAGTGACATAGACATGAGCTTCCTCGTCTTTTTGACGAATTTCTGCAATATCAGCCGGCATAACCACAGCAGTTAACCCGTGCTCTTGCAATATTTGCAGGCGTCGTGGAGAAGCACTCGCGAGAATAATTTTTAGTAAGGGATTTGATTTCATTAAAAAGTAATCATGGGACATTTATAAGATGTTATGAATTCTACAACTTTTTAGAAAATATGCTAAGCATCGAATGCATAATAGACTTCTCTGAATATCGAAATATCCAGAGAAGATGATGAACAATTATTCAGAAGCTAACTCTATAGCAAACGCTACAGCTAGTTTAGAAAAGTTAGTCATATGCTCCAGACTCAATAAGTCCATGGTATCAGAAGCACTATGGATATAGGGGTTGTGATCTTCAAAATTGGATTCACAAGGGAACGCAGCGGGTACTCCCTCGTCAGTCCAAGAGGCATGATCACTGCATCCATAACCACAACGAGAGTAATCTACGGGAACATGGACGTAAGTATCGATTAATTTGGCGACATAGTTGCTTAAACGTTTATCGGTATAATCAGTGAATACCCACATCGTTGGATCTTTAGGATCTACTCTATAACCTGTCATGTCAAATTGAATCGCAGCTTTTACAGGGACTGATTTCTCCATAAAGTGTTGCACTACATATTGAGACCCCACTAAACCGCGCTCTTCAGCAGCATACCAAATAATATAAATAGGACGTTTGAAGGTTGCTTTAGATGCTAATAAAACTCGCGCAGCCTCCATAACACTAGAAGAACCACTACCATCATCCCCAGCACCAGGCATGCGACCATCAAGAGTATCCATATGAGCGCCTATGACAATACCAGGAGCATCGATATCTTTCCCAATCACAGTAACTAATGAAGGTTGCTTATACCAGCCAGTGCTCACAAAAAACGTTGCAGTATCTGTACGACCATATTCAGTAGCCATAGCTTCGAACTGAGCTTTTAACCAATTCGCAGCATCAACGCCAGTATCTTTAGTTGCAGAACGATTATGATAGGAAACCAAATGTGTTAATGTTTGCCAAATATTATCAGCTACAACCTCTTTTAAAGCGGCATTCACTTCGTCTTGATGTTTGATTTCATAAGTATCCGCATTTAGCTTAGGGGTATTAAGGGATTTAATTAGACTTTTTTCAAGAGTCCTTTGTGCTGATTGTTTTTGGACTAATAAGGAAGTTCCTGATAATTTATGGCTCACATTGATAAAATGACCACATTTCACTTTATCTGCCAGTACAGTCAGGCCGTCTACCTCACTTGCCGGAACATCTATAATTTTAAATTGTTTATTTTCCGCTAAAACTTCGTGAGCAGTAGTAATTTTAGCAGCAAGACACTGAGGTACTTGCAATTGCTCATGAGGTGTATTAGTTGCAAATAGCGAATTACTAACAAGAACGAGACCTGCGGTGATACACGTGCTCCATTGATTTAAATGCATTTCCTCTCCTAAGTTTATTTGCTATCAAAAACAGTAATATATCCAAGATACTCCAAAATACTCTTTTTAGTCTATTGCTTTTTCCATACCGAAAATTCCCACAACTTCAGAATAAAACTAACCATTACTCCTCTTTAGAAACTTCCAGTTTAGAGCAGGAAAGGTCTATTGACTCTCTCATTTCGACAATATCCTGGGTATGCATGATCAAGAAAATCATGCCAGTAAACTTGCGTAGAAAAAACAATTAGCAACAATGTTTTATTTTTGATCTTATTGGTATTGATAATCATTTTCATTTGCGATAAAGTTTTACTTCCACTACCAATGGGCAAATATACTACAATGAATACAAAAAATACACCCTTCAAGGTCAGAAAAATTCCTTACAACCTTTCCTTAATATTCCTCACCGCCGGAGCAAGCTTAATTCTTGGCCTCTTAAGCTTTAGTGGCATGTATGCCATTCTGCCCATGTTGCCTCTAGCTTTTGCCTCTTTTGCTTTATCGGTGACCTATGAGGGAGAAATTTATTTACAAAATATAAAAGGAGCTTTTAAAAAGTTATTTAAACGTAATCACTTAGAAAATGAGTTAGCCAAAGAGTACTTATTAGCCCATTTCCCAGAAGATATTCATGATGTTAATTGCCCTCAATTCTTTAAAGACTATAAAAGACAACTTAAATTATTAGCTGCCTTTGGTCATAAAGAGCTCAATGAAGAAAGTAAAAACAGAAAAAAACAGGTAGAAAAAACTCTTAAGGACATGGAACGGTGGTTCGCCGCTCAATTATTTTCCGCAAAAAATAAGCCAGCCAAAGATGAATCAGCCTATGCCCAACAATTGCGATTATGGCTGCAACGACCCGAACAAGAGCAAGAGCAATGGCAGGAACAACTTACAGATCGTAATTCCAAATTTCAAATCATCAAGGCATTCAGCCTATTATCGGCATTATTCATGGGAGCCGGAACCACCTACCTCATAGCTGAAGCATTTGCTGTTATCCCATTTTTTGCCGCTATTCCCTTCGCTTTCTGGCCAATTATGATAGTGCCTATGGCGCTTATCGCCGGTGCAGCCTATGGTATGTTGACTTTAAACGCGGTGACGGATTTAGTGAATAACAACACCATCCTGAAGTGGTATAACAAACTGCGCGATGATTTAAGCCAAGGTCTAACTATTCGCAATGTATTTATGACCGCAATGGCTCTCATCCTAGGAGCCCTAGCTGTAGCACTTACTGTCTGCACTGCTGGTACCTGGTGGACTATCGCCAACAATGTACAACCCATATTTGAATGGATGAAAAAAATACCCAGTTTTGTCATGGGCATTATCAATCCTATAATTACTGGCTCATCAGCTGTAGTGTTTATCTTTCAAAATACAGCCGAATCTTTAGATTTGGTAGATGAAGGTCTCGATTGGGCAGAAGAAACCGTTCAACAGGGGAACCTATGGCAGAAAATATATGAACCTATAGTTCAAGGATTTAAACATTTAATAGCAACTGAGAACTGGCTACAAATACTTAATCCTTTTCGCCTAATTCTAAAGCTGACCATTACCCCGCTGCGTATGCTTCTCTTCTTGGGACATTTAATTAGTATCGCAGTTACCGCTGATCGTATGCCAGGCGTTCCACAAATAGTTGCAGCACTGATTGCCATGATTAGTGAAGGTTTTGAGGATGCGCATTACTTCGTAGGAGGTCATGAGCATGAGGAAGAGGAAGAAGAAGAACACGCTCACCACGATACTAAAACCTTGCTACAAGAACGCTTGGGAGCAGACGCAGGCCACGAACACAATGAGGACATTCCTACCTGGATTCTTAAAACTATAACCCTACCTATTTATGCACTAGCAGCGCTATGGGATTCTGGTGCAAGTCAATTTAACGCCTCTCAAAACACTAAAGAGACAACGACCTCTGATGAATCAACACCTGTACCTCAGGCAAGAGTGCTGAGTTTTGGGGATGCATGGAATAAACAAAGAGGCAATAAAGAGGAAGTTAATGTTGAATTACCGACAGAAGCCAAGCGCCCATCAAAAGAATGGCAAGTAGAACAGACTATTTCTCTTATTGAAAAGCACCAAGAAAACCACTTAAAGAGCACTCTATGTGATGAGAAATTAACAAATGAAAAAGTCGTTGAATTAGATAAATTAAAAAGCAGGATACGCAATCCCCAACCTGGTGATACATTAGAAGCCGCATTGAATGAAGCAAAAACCACATCGGTGTATAACAGACATCGCTTATTCTCATGGGATAATGAAAATACCAATACGCAAGATTTCATAGAAGAATTGCCCGAGCGCGTTAACGCCATTAGAGCGATGGGATAAAACAAGAACAAGGTAGCCCTACGGGCTACCTATAAGGAGCATTAGCTCAATAAATTCTTTAAGCCAGCCAAGTGAGATTGAGCTAATTTTTTCGATTTCTCTTCACAGCGCTCTCCGCCTTTACCAAACCACTCTAAATTATCCTGAGGTAACTCTTCTAAAAATCGACTAGGTAATGAGTCTAGAAGTTCACCCCCACGGCGCCGTTGTTTGGCTAAGGTAAAACACAGCCCTTTTTGTGCGCGTGTAATGCCAACGTAGGCAAGTCGTCTCTCCTCTTCAATTTGATCTTCATCAATACTGACTCTATGAGGTAATAACTCCTCTTCCATACCCACTAAATAGACGTAGGGAAACTCTAATCCTTTGGATGCGTGTAATGTCATTAATTGCACCATTTCTGCATCTTGCTCATCGGACTGTTCTAAGATATCAATTAAAATTAATTTATTGACTACATCACCTAAAGTTTGTTCTGGCTTCTTAGCTAATAATCGCCCTACCCACTCTATTAATTCCCAAACATTATCCATCTTTTTTTGCGCTTTCGCGGGAGTGTCGCTTTGTTCATAAACATGGGCTTCATAACCACTGTCTTCGACCATTTCTTTTAAATGTTCTAATATTGGACCGGAGGCTAATTTGGTTTTAACTTCATGCAACCAATTTTTAAAAGTAGATAGCGCCGCGCGTGGTTTATCCGCCAAATGTTCACTCAAGGCCAAATGATCGGCGCCAGCATAAAGGCTAATGCCTCGGCCTTGCACATAACGCCCCAAAGCATCAAGACTGGCTTCGCCAATCCCCCGTTTGGGAGTATTGATCGTCCGTAAGAAAGCAGCATCGTCTGCTTCATTACACAACAATTTTAAATAAGCGAAGACGTCCTTCACCTCTGCCTTAGCGAACCACGATTGGCCGCCACTGATGCGATAAGGAATACCATAATGTCTTAGCACTTTTTCAAAAATACGTGATTGATGATTGCCCCTATACAAAATGGCATAATCATTATAATTGGTTCTAACGCGTAGTTTATGACTAATCAGATCAGCGACAACATGCTCAGCTTCATCATTTTCATCTTTGCAACTAACTACCCGTAATAGCTCTCCATAGCCTAACTCACTCCATAATTTCTTTTCAAACAAGTGTGGATTATTAGCAATTAAGTGATTAGCAACATGCAAAATTCGGCTGGTCGAGCGATAGTTTTGCTCCAGTTTAATTATTTTTAATTGAGGGTAATCCTTTTGTAGTTGCTCTAGGTTTTCAGGCTTAGCCCCACGCCAAGCATAAATCGACTGATCATCATCTCCCACAACAGTAAAGTGAGCCCGTACCCCAACCAACTTTTTTACTAATAGATACTGACTGGTATTAGAATCTTGATATTCATCCACCAACAAATGACGAATTTTATTTTGCCAATATTCTAATACCTCCGGATGTTTTGTTAGTAAATCGACCGGAAGCCGAATCAAATCATCAAAATCAACAGCATTATACGCTTTGAGAGCCTGTTGATATCGGGGATAAATTAGAGCAGCCTCTTCATATACTGGCGTATTGGCAGAGCGTTGCCAGACTGCGTCTGGAGATAAAAAATCATTTTTCCATCGTGAAATTTGCTGTTGAATTTGCAAGATAACATCCCGCTCGTTCGCCTTATTGGCAGGAAGAAAGCCTCGTAAAATCTGTAGGCAATCTTCACTATCAAAAATGGAAAATCCTTTCTTCAAATCACAAAGAGCAACATCTCGTTTAATCATACTTAAACCTAAAGTATGAAAGGTCGCAATCTTTAAGCCTCGCCGACTAGGAGCTGGTAAAACTGCAGCGATCCGAGCACGCATTTCGTTAGCGGCTTTATTGGTAAAAGTTACTGCACATATCGACTTTGCTGCATAACCACAGGTATTAATTAAATAACCGATTTTTTGCGTTATGACCCTGGTCTTACCACTTCCTGCACCAGCAAGAACCAACAAAGGCCCATCTATATAATGTACGGCAGCCATTTGCTGGCTATTTAGCATAGATTTAATTCTCGTTCAAAAAACAAACATTATCGCTTAAGGACTCTTTGCTAAGCAACTATTAATTAATAGATCGCTCTACATCAAACTCTTCTTCGTCCTTGTATTCTACATAATGGTAATAATCAGAATGCTCGGTATTGTTTTCAATCTCATTGACATCATCAATACCTAAAATAACCTTGTCTATTTTCTTAAATAGAGGGGAAAATATGTTGGAATTTTTCATAATTGTTCCTTTATTTTTTTGAGGGGGTTTTAAAAGGATAGTTCAAAAATATAAATTCTCCAGAAAAACTGATTAAAGCAACCAACAAAAATTTTATCCGTGTTTAAAACGGACGAATTTATCCACAAGAGTCTATATAACATACAAAACGACCGAGATAAAATCTTATTAATCGTATTTCATTCAAACCCATTTTGAGGTGATTTCCATGCCAACCATTGTAAACGGTAATTTATTAGCTAAAAAAAACAAGAGGAAAGATTACATTGAAAAAAGAGACTATAACTCTTATCAATTATACGCATCTGATTTTAAAAATATTGTCTCTCATTATTATGAAAAGCATCAAATTAAAATATTAATTAATGGCTGTACTTCATCTGGTTTATCCATTATCGCAGAAAAACAAGAAAAAATTAAAGAGCAAATTCAGCTGAATGATAAGTATAAATATGCGGCTTACCTGGTCAATCATTGGGTTGAAAGAAATTCTGCGCGAAATGACGTTTTTCATATAGCACGTATGGCGTTTAATCCATTTGCAAACCACTATAATGAAATAGAAAAGGCTATAGGCTCATTTCTCGACGAGCACGGGCAAATCAAGCAACATTTAAGTGAAAACGAGTTAGCTGATCTAGATAATATATGTATGGGTTTATCAAGAAAGTGTATTGATCTTTTTAATAAAAAAATTGATGGATATAAAATAAATTTATTACACGATATAGAAGATGTTAACTTAGATAAAAATGAGGTTTTGCAAGAAATCGCAAAGATTCAAAACAATCTAGATGATAATGAGGCTGTAGGGTATGTTTTTACTAATGGCCATAGTATAAGAGTAGCTCATTTTGAGGTTTTAATTCTTACCAAGGATCGTATAATAAAACCAGTTGATTGGATAGAAGTTAAATATAGGTCAATTACGCCATCGGATATAAAGGGAATGTATTATCTTAACATTTGTGCAGGTTCAGAGCAACTTCAGCCTCAAACAGGATATACAGAAAGCGGAACTCTGGGTCTTTTATATTTAAAAGAATTATTAAAAAATAAGCAACAACAATTGCAAGAGCATACACTTACTTTTAGTTACTACCACCAGGCAAAGGAAACAAAGGACTATTTTTTCTTTCCTTCACCTCAATCATTACGCTACTCACAATCTGACCGATACAATGCGTTCGTTAAGGCAATGCTAGAAGACACTCCGACTACAATAGTTGATTATAAAAATGAGACCTCTCAAATAAAAACACTCCAGGGTTTACTCGAAGAATCGATTAACATTGCTCGGCAAAAAAACGATATCGAATTAGTGAATCAAAATCTGTCTATACTAAATAATTTACCATCCTTTCGTAGAAACTGGCTTGCTGTCTATGTCGAAGCGGAGAAAAGGAGAGAGGCTATGGATACGACCTATCTTCGTAGAAAAGAAAATCTATATTTAGCATATCGGACGCAAACAATGAATAGAATAGCGAATGAGACAAAGACAACTAGTCTAGATACTATGTTTACTGACCAACTTAATGAAATTGAAGAAATTGCTTCTACTGAAATGCAAGAAGGAAAGAACTTAGTCTCATTAATAGGTGCAGGTATTGCTGCAGTCGTAAGCACTGTTTGTACTCAGTTTTCATTCTTTAATACACTGACAACATCTACTGGCAAAAAAGAAGAAGAGCCAATTGTTGCAAATACTGAAAACGGCGTAACGGGTGGACCACAAAGTAGTTAGAACAAACATACCTGCCAAATTTACAAAATATACTTTATTTGGCGATATTGTGTGTCGGGCGAAACGCCGCAATGCAGACTTAAAATTCTCGGAGGTTTAGATAATACCAAAGCAGGGATGACGATCCCTGCTTTGGAAATCAGAGCGATTAGGCTCTGCGTAGGGATATTGCTATGAAAATGTACGTCCAACCGCTAATGATCATATCAATAGCAATAAACAATCCGATGACCCATAATCCACTCATTGGCCAGTGCAATAGAATCAGGAAACCAAGGATCAAGGAGCTTATCCCCGCAAATAAGATCCACCCCCAGCCCTTTGTGTCTCGTAAGGACAGGGACATGCCAATACGGGTAACGCCGATAATAATAAGCGTCCAAGCGAGTAAAGCAGTAATGATGGTTGAGGCTAATAGAGGATCATATAAGACGATACCAGCGCCAATAAGATAGAATATTGCAATGAGAATTTGCCAAACCGCACCGTTCCATTTCTTATATTTAAAAGCATCGGCAAAGTGCGATAATCCAGAAACCATGAGTAACGCGGCAAAAAAATACATGCTGATTATCGTTAGTAAGATGTCCATTCCTAAACCAATAAAACCAAGGAGCAAGAGCAGAACTCCTAAGCCCAAAAGCCATCCCCATTGACGTTGCATGTTTTTTGCATCGGAATGAGTCATGATATTATTTCTATTTTCCATATCAGTTCCTTTTGATGTATGTAATTGTAAACATAGCTTATTAGTCCAATTCTTTCTTTTGGCTGCAAAAATTTTCATTAGGCCAAGTTTAATTGGGGCATGTTAACAGAACTTTTTCTGCACTACCTTTGTCTCGACTTTAGCGAATTTTCCCGCTTACTGATCAATTGCGTAGTATCGTTAATCTCTAAATGAACAACCAAATACTGTTATTGCAAAGCAAAAATCAGAACCACTTGGTCAATTAATTGACTTCAGCTTCGATTAAAAATGGGCGAATTACCCTTTTTTTGATAGAATATACTTCCCGAATATAACTATCGAATCATTTGTTATGTACTTAACTGAAGAACAGAAGAACTTTGCCTCTCCCCCCAATATTGTTGCCCAAAATAAGCAGCTACCCTCTAAAAAAATTATTTTAATGGGTATGTTTTTTGTCAGTTTTCTCATTGTATCTAATTTAACTGCATTTAAGGTGGTTCAAATCTATCTAACCAAAGATTTTTTTATCAATTTTCCTGCTGCCCTGATATTCTTCCCATTAACTTATTTTTTTGATGATATCTTGACTGAGGTTTATGGTTTTAAGGTCAGTCGTTTAATCATCTGGGGTGGCCTTGCTTGTAGTGCTTTTGTAGCCCTATTTACCTGGTTAGCAGTGCAATTACCCGCGTCACCCATCTGGGATAAAAACACCAACCATGGCGCTCATGCTTATGAGTTGGTATTCAGTGGCTCATTGAGAATTTTCGTTGCATCAATGCTCGCCTATTTTTTGGGTGAATTCTTAAATTCTATGGCTCTGGCTTATTTAAAAGTAATAACCGCAGGAAAGTATTTATCCTTACGTGTCATGAGCAGCACGGCAATAGGTGCTGGAATCGATAGTATTATTTTTTGCAATGTCGCATTTTGGAATGTTTTGCCAGCCAAAATTATTTGGGAAATCATCTTAACCCAATATCTTTTAAAATTAGGATATGAATTTATTATGCTCCCAGTTACTTATTCATTAACTCATTATTTAAAAAGATCGGAACAAATCGATTATTATGATACCCATACAAAATTTAATCCTTTTTCATTACGATTATCCGATTAATTTATAGGATAGATAAACCCTCTTCTATTTCTACAATTTGAAGCTAATCCGCAGGACGTGTAATAGTTCAGATAATAGCGTCAACTTAAGGATGTGTGGCCCTGATTAGACGAAATCGTAATCAGGGATTAGGGCTACGTTGACGCCATTAACTGAGTAGACCTCTTGCATAACCTGTATCTTTTGCCTTATTGCCGCGTTGTAAGCTTGGCCTTTTATTAACTAACCGAATATATTGCTATTTTAATCGATTTACCTTTCAACGATGCCTTATCCACCAACTCAATAGTATATAACTCGGGATGTTTCATCGCCTTATAACAGGCTTCACTGACGAGTATCTCATGGCCATAAGTTTTAGTAAGAGTCTGAATACGTGATGCGGTATTAACCATATCACTAATCACCGTTCCTTCTAACCGACCTTCAGCGCCTATAATTCCTAACATTGCTTCACCACTATTGATCCCTATACCGATTTTCACATCATCTTTAGTTTTTAATATACCTTCTCGATTGAGTTTAGTAAGTTCAGCAAGTATCATTTTTGCCGCTTTTACTGCATCATCAGCATTAGTCTCCTCTCTAGGAAACAGCGCCATCACCGCATCCCCAATATATTTATCAATAAAACCATTATTCTCAGCAATCACTGGAGCTATTCGTTTCAAGATCATATTGATGAAGTCAAAGTTCTCCTGAGGACTTAGTGTTTCAGAAATAGTAGTGAAATTACGAATATCCATAAATAATACAGAAATGGTTCTCTTTGAGTTATCACCTAACCCCACCTCAAGGATATTCAACTTCTGTAGTAGTTCTATTAATTGATGAGGAACAAAACGTTCGAATGAACGAGTGATTAAATCCTGCTTCCTGAAAAATAGATAAACCATCGTAGACATGGCTAACATAGCCACAATGGATAAGCCTAAAAGGATCAGCTGACTATCTAAAGCAGAGCGTTTACTCTCATTATATACTTTTCTTGGTTGCTCAATGCGAATCACCCCAATGGGGTTGCTGGTAAAATCTTTAATTAGGAAATAACTTAAGTAAATGTCGTTATTTAATGGCTCCGTATAAATGACATCATGTTGCGTTAATTGTTCCAGTATTTTTTTGTCTTCTGGATTTTTTTCCATCTTGGCTAATGGAATCAAACTGACGGGATAGCCTAAATCGTCACTTAATTGCTTTAAATATTCGGGGGTTAATATTCGTCCGAACACCATATATCCCAAAGAAGGTTTAGTATCGTTAGAATCTTTAATATAGTTGTTACTAAAGTAAGCCACGTTATTATTGGCTAATTGCAAAAAGCCGGATGCCCCATATTGTCTTTTTATCACGGAATAATAGTCCTTTTTATGATGTAACATGTTCAAACCATTATTTTTGAAAAATGTCATCGTATCAGATGCTACAGGGATATTTTCCTTATTAATTAAATCAAATCCACTAGACCAGACCACTTTTCTATCATTATCAAAAATCAAGACATAATTAATCTTGTTATCGATAAAAAAATCTTTTAGAAAATTATCTTTAATAAAATTAGGATTTTTATTTTGCATGTAATCATAGGTTTTATCCCAGTACGCGTTATCTAGATTTTGCAAATAAATATAATTTAAGGTCGACAGAGAGACATGAGCAACTCGATTGGCATTGTCTGCAGCCAGATCCCGCTCCAATTTTTCAAAGCCACTAACAAAAAGTGATTCGGACGCAATTAAAATCAGCGAAACAAGCAATATCCATACGATGATAATGATAGAAATCAGCTTAGTCCGTGAATGCAGCATGTCATTTCTCACTGAGATGATTTAATAATTCCTGAGCCGCTCTATCTCCACTCAAATAAGCGCCATATACTGTTGATGGATAAATATTTGTTGTAGCCTCACCAGCAAATAAAAGATGTCCATCTACCGTTTTCGCCAAATTCAAATAATCATTCCCATCCTCTAAAGCCCCAGGACGTATACTAGAATAAGAACCAACACTAAAAGGGTCCTTACCCCAACGAGTAATAACATGAGCTATTGGCTCAGGAATATTATCCCCATAAACAGCGCGCAATCGCCTCATCACTGATTGGATAATTTCTGCATCGCTTTTATTTTCTAGATCCCGCGCAAAATCACCTGTAACTATAGCGGCTAAAATAGGTTGATGGAAAAAAGCATTAAGATTATCAAACTCGATCCAAACGCCTTTATCTATCCAGTTTTTCCCTGACCAATAGGCAGGAGAAACAACACTGATGTATTGCTCCGTATCCCAAAACACTTTAGGGAATAACATAAATACCTTATTCATAATTCCCATATTAAGATGGCTCATTGCCAGGATTTTATCTTGTGGCAATTGCGGTATAAACCTCACACTACCACTTTTAAGCACACCAAGGGGAAGGGTACAAATCACGTATTCCCCAGTAAATTGCTTGCCATCTGTAGTAGTGACAACAATATGCTCTTTGTTTTGATAATCGACTTTGCTGACAATTTGCTTAAGTAAAATATGAGGATTAACCTTTTTTGCTATACCATTAATAATGTCCTGATAGCCATGGGTAAGAAATAGATTACGTCCCGGAAAAGTTTCTTCATTGTCGTACCATACTACGGATAAATCGCGAATATCGGCGGCATATTCCTGTTCGATTTTGTCAGAAACCTCATACAAAAATCCGTGCTGCATTTCTTTATTGAGATGATGCGAATTAATAAGCTCTACAACTACATCAGATACAGAGACGTTAGCATTGAGCTCAGGAGCATCTTGCTTTTGTGCCACCAGCTTTTCAAACTCCGCATAAAGCTTTTGGAAGGAGGCGTCTAATGAATCTGAAATTTCTTTACCATCGGCATCATAAAACACAGCGGACTCGTTGTTGACAGGCATTGTAGCCAAATTCCATTTTTGTACTAATTTCATCAAGGGATCGCGAGGATCATCGCCATGAATCATGGCAGCACCTAGTTCCAGCACTGAGTTAGGCCAAGGCGAGATTGTATTAGCTCGACCACCAACACGATCGCGCGCTTCAAGGATAATATAATTATCTATTCCATGATCTTGTAAATAATGCGCGGCTTCCAATCCAGCAATTCCTGAGCCAATAATAATCACCTTATATTGAGCCTGGGGTGTCTTTATCGCATGGGCGCTAGCCCCCAACAAGGATAGAGTAAGGAATAAAATCCTTATTAGCATAAGACATCCTTTCTCAGTGAGATTATTAATTTATTTAGGGACAAATCCATCATAGATTGTCGCTCCGCCTTTAACTATATTGCTTACAGCATTATCAATATCAGCACTAGACGCATCTGCTTTGGATGAGAAAAATGAGCCTGCTTGGTTTAATAAATTTTCAACAGACCGCTTATCCTTACCTAATTCATGCAATTGCCATAATGTTGCTCCTGTAAGAGCCACCGATGCGGTAAAACCAGCTTTAGGACTAAAATAATAAAGTGGGGCTAATAATAAATTTTCAATTGCTAACAAGATCGCTGTTTTTTTTGTCTCTTCTGTATCGACTTTTTCTTTTGACATATCAACTCCTTGTACTATATGACAAATTATAGGCTAAGGGAGCGCAAATAAAATTGCAAGTGAATACAATAGGCTTGGCTTTTGCTTGAGTGCAAGAAGCCTAGCCACTTAGTAATCTAAAAGAGCTCTAATTCTATTAATATAATCATGAAGTGTTTTCGTTTTGATAATAAAGTCTCTCAGAGGGGTATCTATTTCAAAATAAAGAATATTTGCTAAAAAACCATAACAGCAAGCATCCACCACGTGTATGGTTTTGCCAAATAGGAAATCATTACCTCCTAAAAGCGTATTAATTATCGTTAGATCGTCTAGCCCCGCTTGGTACACCTCTTGTTGAGAGTATCGCCCTATCCCCTGATAATGATATTTTTCAAGATTAAATGCTCGAAACTGTTCAAGAAGGCTCTCTGATAAATCTAAAGGTTGTCTTAAGAACTCCGCCTTAAATAAAGGCCAATAACGATCGTCTTGCCAACGTGAATAAGACATCACCCAATATAAATGATTATCAAGCATCCGAGTCACTAAGAAATGAAGATTTTTCTGCGTATCTGTTATTTGCGCATCGAGCATAATTCCATACTTTTCAGTTAAGTAACTGATTATAGAATTGCTCTCACTAACGACCGTATCACCATCGGAGAGGTAGGGCAATTGTCCGCGCGGAGCATCTTTAGTATTGAGTAGATGTTCTACTTTATAGTGCAATTTAGCGAGCCTTAAAAAAGTATCTACTTTTAAACCAAAGGGATTGTTATCTGGAATATCAAATAATTGTGGGTAAGAATATAAAACGATCATATAAAATCCTTTTATCTACTAAATTAATATGCGCCCGACATAAGCGATGTATTATGTCGTTCGACGCACGTTATTTAAATAAACCCCGGAAATCTCAGCGCAGTATTCAAGAAAGTGCTCTTGCTTCCTGATGTCTCGCGCATCGGGATTGGGAAGACGGGGTTGCAAATGATAAAAGTACTGACCAGAGACAAGCGCCTCGGGCTCATTACTAGTAGCAAGCCAAATTTGTGTTCTAGGAGCAGCATCAAGATCATCTGGAGCCTCTGGCCCCCCCATTTTGGTGGCAACCCATCCAGGTTCAACAGCATTGGAAAGTACCTCAGGACATAGTCTGGCTACTGCAAAAGCCAACAATGTATTATGAAATTTAGTCTCCGCATAAGCTTCAGCCCCATTCCATTCTCGTCTCATCCAGTTTAAATCATAAAGAGAAGTATCTGCGTTGTAATGCATTCCCGAACTTAAATAGACCAAGCGTTTAGGCTTATCTATCAATGCAGTTAAGATGTAAGGAGCAAGAGTATTAATTGCAAATACATGACAAAGGCCATCCTTAGTTTCAACACGATGAGGTTCACGATAGCCTATTGCTGCATTATGAATAATGGCATCAAAGTGCCCCAACTGATTGGCTTGTTCTGCAACGGCTTTTATTTCCATAATACGCGATAAATCACCAATTACTACTTTTTGTGCTCCCGGCAAAGCGTTCGCTACTTCTGCAGCGCGCTGAATATTTCGAGCATGCAATACCACTTTATGTCCTTGTTCTATCAGCAATTGTGCTGCCATTTTACCAAGGCCATCGGTTGACCCTGTAATTAATATTTTGGACATGTCTCCCATTTCCTTATGTTGGAGGAGCTATAAATTCTGAGCCTACAGCTACCCTAGTATGAACAAAATTATAGTAAAAAACGAGGGTAACAAGATACTATAGTGAACTCATGAGGAGATGTGCTATTCTTTATAAGCTAATTATTATTAGACAACTCGCTTCAGAGAGAGAAGTCCGAGGAAACACGGAGCGCAAAACCGCAATATACAGGTAGAGCACCGTATCAATGAAGCAATTGTCCTCTGAAGTAGCGCTTCGAAAGAGGTCTATTACCAAATCGCAGCAAAATTAATACTACTTCACTCAAGAATATTCATGAGTTTCTTTTATAAGTATTTTTATTGAATTCGTTTTATTAATAATAAGGGACTAGAAATGATAAACGTTCAAATTATTTTCCACAGCGGATACGGTCATACAGCAAAGCAAGCTGATGCGGTGTTTCATGGATTTAAAGATCAAGACCGCATCCAAGCTAATCTAATACAAATAGATAGTAATGGTGATATCAATGAAGAGTCTTGGGCCTTAATTGCACAAGCTCATGCCATTGTTTTCGGCTCGCCAACTTATATGGGCGGTCCGTCATGGCAATTCAAAAAATTTGCTGATGCCTCCTCCAAAGCGTGGATGCAATCACTTTGGAAAGATAAAATCTGTGCTGGTTTTACCAATTCAGGTTCAATGAATGGTGATAAACTGTCAACGCTACATTACTTTTTTACCTTAGCAATGCAACATGGCATGATTTGGGTTGGGACCGGTATGCAGTCGGCAAATACTAAAGCAGCAGTCCGCAATGACCTCAACTATCTAGGTTCATATGCTGGTGCAATGGCTCAATCACCCGTTGACTCCTCTTCGGAAGAAGGCCCTTTGCCAGGCGATCTGTCAACTGCCCAACAATTTGGTGCGCGTATTGCTGACATGGCAATACGATTTCATAATGGATTGTAACTAATAAGAGAGTCTTTGGGCTCTTACCGACCGCCCTACTTTCTCCATGGAACACTCGCTTGAAAAAGTAGGGTACGATTCTGAAAAAACGCTAACCTATATAGTATTTAGAGGCAGTAACTTTTATGTTCCAAGTTTTTTTACGTTTATATAAAGCCTTTCTCTATTCTTGGAATGGCCTTAAAAATGCATGGAGTTCCCAATGGGCATTTAGAGTCGAAGTTATCTGTTCGTTAATTGCCATTCCCTGTGCTTTTTATATAGGGAAAAATGCCATCGAATATATTCTCTTACTAAGTTCTTTATGTTTGCTCCTCATAGTAGAAATTATTAATTCCGCTATAGAAACTACAGTTAATCGCATTGGAACAGAGCGCAATGACCTTTCAGGATTAGCTAAAGATTTAGCCTCCGCTGCGGTATTACTTGCTATTATTAATCTAACCTTCACCTGGAGTATCATTTTATTCCTCTAAATTCTCCAGACAATTTATGATAGAATAGTTGAATTTTTATAATGAGTTTTTAATGAAAGAATCAGATACCATTCAACGCTTTATTTTTGAACATGCCAATATTCGTGGTGAAGTAGTTCATATTGAGCACACTTATCAAACCATAATGAAGCAGCGTAATTACCCTTCCATGGTTAAAAACCTATTAGGTGAGGCAATAATTTCCTGTCTATTATTAGCTAGTAGTATTAAGTTTGAGGGTAACTTAAGCCTGCAATTCCAAGGCGATGAACGTCTACCACTGTTATTGGTGCAATGCGATCATGAATTAAATATTAGAGCCTTCGCTAAATATGCGGAACATCTTGAAATTATTGATTACGCAACGGCATTTCTTCAAGGTCAAATGGTTCTTACTATTAATCAATACAAACAAACGCAAATCTATCAAAGTATGGTACCGCTGCAATCTACCTCTATGAGCGAAAATTTAATGGCTTATTTTGCTCAATCAGAACAAATTGCTACTCGGGTTTGGCTCGCTGTTAATGAGGATATGGCCGCAGGTATGTTACTGCAATTGATGCCAGGACAAGATACGGAGCAAAGAGAGCAGTTTTGGGAATATGCGGTGCAATTAGGTCAAACCGTAAGTGAACAGGAGTTACTTACTTTAGACAATCAAACGTTACTTTATCGCCTTTATAATGAAACAGATGTCAGAATATTTGAAAGCCGCCCCACTCATTTTCGATGCCATTGTAATGTGGAAAAAATGAAACAGGTTATCACCATTCTCGGAGAAGAAGAGGCCCAGGAAATATTAAAAGAACAGGGAGCCATTGAGATTAATTGCGATTTTTGCAATAAAAAATACTCGTTTGATCCAATAGACGTGACGCTACTATTTCGCAAATAAATCTTCTTCGTATCGCCACTTGCAAACGACAAACAGTAATGTAGGTTGTGCCCCTGGCCCAACAAAGGGTATTGAGTGACGTAAGAGCCTCATACTGAGCCAAAGGACTCATCCTACGACTTAAGACTTCATTAACTAAACTCTTGCCAAACAAGCCTAATCTTTATTGCAAGGTAAGATTAGTAGAAGAGATGATCCCTCCATCTGCTTGGCGAAATTGCAAATATTCCCCTCGCATTGCCTGCAAGACCTGTTGTAACGTGATAAATTGGGCACTTAATTGAAAATATAAGTCAGCGCTCTGACTATCGTGTAATTCTCCGATCGTCAAATAAGCTGCTTGCCCCATATCAGAAAAATAGCTAAGACTTACATGTCGTTGCTCCGCTATCCCTGGAAACAGACCACAAAATAACAGACTTTTATCCCCCACATCCCGTAATAACTCTAATTGTAGCTGACGTGGTTTGCGCATTGACTCAAGAAAATCAAGTGCGACTACAGATTCAATGAGTTTTGGCCCTTGAGAAAAACGCATTAAGAGGAACACCAGGTAGCTTTCGGTATTTTCATTCAAGATAAGTCGGGTAGCAGCTTGTGCTTCATTCACTAAAGCGTGCCATTGACTAATATCGGTGGGATGTAAAATCAGTTGTTTCATAAATACCCCCATTTTTTTATCCCTCACTATTAGTCTAGCAAAGCTTATGCCGATAGATATTTTTATTTGAACTATTTTATAGAGCGATTGGGTATTTGATCGTAAAAGAATAACTCTTGCGCTTGTAATTAATTCACTAAAAATAGAACAATGGCTGTTATTAACAAACAGCAAATCGCAGGAAATAACATTCTTCCACTGAGACTATGTACCGCTATATCCCATCAACACGGTACGCGCAAACGGATAAAAATGGATAAGAAAATCTACTCGTTGCTCATAGTAAGGAGTTAAATCAGGATTGTCGCGATCATAAAAGCATCACGTAGTAATGAAATGGAGGAAAATTGAGATTGGCTATCTTGTACCAGGCAAGGATGTTCTGTTGTTAAATCGCAGATTGATGCTGTTGTTTGCGCCAAGATACTTCCCTGTGTCATTATCGGCAATAAAAAAACCGCCTTAACTTCTTTAGAGTAGCTCATATTCGTTCTTTAAAAATAAGCCCTCTTTATTTTATTGATCTCCACTTTTTTCATCAAGATCTAGAAGGAAACTCCTAGATAACTATAATTATCCCTATCTAGCGGATAGGATTTAGTCAGCAATTCATGTATAATTTTGAGTCTATGAAAAAATACTCCGCTTTTACCTATATTTTTAGATAATAGGTCTCGCTATTCCCAACTAAAGGTTATTTATGATTGAAAAAATTCGTAATATTGCCATTATCGCTCACGTCGATCATGGTAAAACTACTCTTGTAGACAAACTACTACAACAAACAGGTACTTTAAATGAAAGAGCGCCAACTGTTGAACGATTGATGGACTCTAATGCTCTTGAAAAAGAACGTGGTATCACTATTCTAGCTAAAAATACTTGCGTTTATTGGGGCGGTTATCAAATCAACATTGTCGATACCCCTGGGCACGCCGATTTTGGTGGTGAAGTCGAACGAATTCTCTCGATGGTGGATAGCGTTCTATTATTAGTAGACGCTGTTGATGGACCTATGCCCCAAACACGTTTTGTGACTCAAAAAGCCTTTGCTCGTGGCCTAAACCCGATTGTTGTCATTAATAAAATAGACAGACCAGGCGCCAGACCGGATTGGGTCATGGATCAAGTGTTTGATTTATTTGATAATTTGGGAGCCAATGATACGCAACTAGATTTCCCTGTGGTTTATGCCTCTGCATTAAATGGTTATGCTAAGTTGAATTTAGAAGACGAAGCTAAGGACATGACTCCCTTACTACAAACAATCATAGACAAAGTGTCACCTCCCCCGGTAGATATCAACGGCCCGTTCCAAATGCAAATCAGCTCTCTGGATTATTCTTCCTATGTTGGAACTATAGGTATAGGACGCATTACCCGTGGCCAGATTAAAGCAAAATCACCAGTTAAGATCATTGATAAAGATGGCAACATCCGTACCGGTCGTCTACTACAACTCCTTGGTTTTAAAGGTCTAGAGCGAGTAGAAGTGGATGAAGCCGGCGCCGGTAACATAGTCGCTATAACTGGTATCGAAAACCTGAATATCTCTGATACAGTATGCGATCCTAATATGGTTGAAGGCCTACCTGCTCTTACTGTTGATGAGCCGACTATTAGCATGACGTTCCAAGTCAATGACTCGCCTTTTGCAGGACAAGAAGGGAAATTTGTAACCTCTCGCAAAATCCGTGAACGTTTAGACACCGAATTACTGCATAATGTGGCCTTACGTGTTGACGACAATGAAGATCCTGATAAATTTAAAGTTTCAGGACGAGGAGAGTTACATTTATCCATCCTTATTGAAACTATGCGTCGCGAAGGTTATGAATTAGCTATTAGTAAACCAGAAGTGATTATTAAAGAAGTCGACGGCGAAAAACAAGAACCCTACGAGCGTCTTACGGTAGATGTTGAAGAAACTAACCAAGGCACCATTATGGAAAAGTTGGGTGAACGCCGAGGGGAAATGCAGGATATGGTTCCGGACGGTAAAGGAAGGGTTAGACTAGATTATATCGTTCCTACTCGCGGTTTAATTGGCTTTCACAATGAATTTTTATCCTGTACTTCAGGTACTGGTTTAATGTATCACGTTTTTGATCATTACGGACCTGCAATTAAAGGACGTATAGGGAAGCGGAGCAACGGTGTTCTGATAGCTAACTGCCAAGGAGCAGCTAGAGCTTTCGCTCTCTTTAATTTACAAGATCGTGGCCGTTTATTTGTTGAACACCAAACCTCGTGCTACGAAGGGATGATCGTTGGTATTCATGCTCGAGATAACGATTTAGTGGTGAACGTCACTAAAGAGAAGCAATTAACCAATATGCGCGCCTCTGGTACTGATGAAAATATCATTTTGACTCCTGCAATCAAGTTAACTTTAGAGCAAGCATTGGAATTCATTGACGATGATGAATTGGTAGAAGTAACCCCTCTTTCTATTCGTTTACGCAAAAAAGCGTTAAAAGAACACGACCGTAAAAAAGCGTCACGAATGGATAAAGATGAAGAATAATAACCAAGATGAAACAAAAATTTAACCGAGTCATCTTATACGCTCGACAGCATAGAGCAAGTCAGGGGGTCAGCGAAAGCTTGCACCGCCTGACTGAATTTTTATCGAAACTGAACATACAAATTTATCAAGACATCGATACAGTCGCTGGTTTCGATATGAATATTCCTGTTCTGGCTCGAGAAGCTATGGGAGAGCCTAAAGATTTAATCATTGTGGTTGGTGGCGATGGCAGTTTACTGTCCGCTGCGCGTATGGCGATACAAGTTAATACACCGGTCATTGGGATTAACCGAGGTCGCTTGGGATTTTTAACAGATATTTTACCCCAAGATATAGAAACTCAATTAAGTGATGTTTTGGATGGCCGTTATGAGGAAGAAAAACGATTCTTGCTCCATACTCGCATTTACGATCAAGATCACACTTATTATGAAGGCAATGCATTAAATGATGTTGTTTTAGGTCGCGGCAGTGAAACCCATCTGGTTGAGTTTTCTGTTTACGTCAACGAGCAATTAGTAAGTCGCTATCGCTCTGATGGAATGATATTATCAACACCAACCGGATCCACTGCCTATGCGCTGTCTGCAGGGGGACCAATTATGCACCCACAATTAAATGCCATAGTTTTAGTTCCCATGTTTTCTCACAGTCTAAGTTCCCGCCCCATTGTCATTGATGGTGAATCAAAAATTGAATTGCACATCAGCCTCTTTAATGAAACTGATTTGCGTATTAGTTGCGATGGACATGAGTCCAGAATGGTAAAGCCAGGACAAAAAGTTGCCATTAAAAAAAATAGCAACCATCTGCGCTTGTTACATCCCCTTGATTACCATTATTATGATACATTACGTAGTAAGCTTGGCTGGGAATCCAAACATCAGGGATAAATCATGCTCACAACCTTGTGCATTGAACATTTCGCTATTGTTAAACATTTAGAGTTGGATTTTACTCACGGTATGACCGCCTTTACTGGTGAAACCGGCGCGGGAAAATCCATCATGATAGATGCTCTAATGTTAGCATTAGGGGAGCGAACTGATGCCTCGGTCATTCGCCCTGGTGAAGAAAAATGCGACATTACTGCTCGCTTTAACTTTGAGAAAGAATCAGAACCAGCTCAGTGGTTAGCAGAGCATGAGATTCGTTGCGAGGAAGGAGAGATCTATTTAAGACGCATTATTTATGCAGAAGGACGCTCCAAATGCTATATCAATGGCCAACCGCTTCCGCAACAAAAGGTCAAAGAACTGAGTGAGAAATTAGTACTGATACATGGTCAGCACCAGCATCAAACGCTGATGCAGCACCCCACTCACAGGCAGCAACTGGATCACTACGCCAATCACCACAATATGCTGCAAGAAATAGCGGCGCTTTACAAACAATGCCAACACATCAAACAAGAAATTGATTCACTGCAAAACCAAGAACAACAAACGGATAGAATCAAATTATTACAGTTCCAAATTGATGAATTAGACTCACTCAATCTGCAAGAGGGGGAAATTGATAGCTTACATCAAGAGCATCAAATGCTGCATCATGCTAAAGAGTATCTAGAGCGAAGCCAGCAAGTCAATGACCTCCTAAACGGAGATGATCAACCTAATATTCGTTCTAGTTTAAATCATGTCATGCAGCTAGTGAATCAACTGCCTCAGGAACAAACTCAAATTAAAAATGTCAGTGTATTGATTAACGAAGCAATGATTCAATGCGAGGAAGCCGCAGATGAAATGCAACAATTTGCCGATCGCATTCAAATAGATCCTGAACGCTTACATGAAGTTGAAGCACGAATGAGCGCAATCCATCACCTGGCACGAAAATATCATATTGATAGCTCCACGCTCCCAGCCCATAAGCAACAACTACAAGAAGAACTAGAAAGTCTACAAGATACAGAATGCCGATTGGCGCATCTGCAATTGCAGTTTAATCAACAACTTAAAGCCTATGAACAGGCTGTATTAATACTCAGAGACTCCAGAAAGCATCATGCCCAAAAATTAGCTGAAGAAATAACTTCGAGCATACAAAAGCTAGGTATGCCCAAAGGCTGGATAGAGATAGACATCACCCCATTAGAAAAAATGCAGATCCATGGCCAGGACAAAGTAGAATATAGAGTATGTACTAATCCAGGCATGGAGCCTGATTCGCTCAGCAAGATCGCCTCCGGCGGTGAATTATCCCGTATTGGTCTTGCTATACAAATGATTACTGCCCAAAGAGGTTCCACTCCTACTTTATTATTTGATGAGGTTGATGTTGGAATAGGCGGTGCTACCGCTGCATTAGTGGGACAAATGCTACGTAAGTTAGGGGAGCGGTTACAAGTATTTTGTGTTACCCATCAACCACAAGTAGCCGCTGCAGCTCATCATCATTTCCTGGTAAAAAAACAAAGTGACAATAAACAGACTCTAACTCATATTGCCAAGCTAGACACAGCAGAAAAAATCGATGAAATTGCACGTATGTTAGGTGGATTAACCGTAACAGAGCAGACTCGATCTCATGCCAAAGAACTACTAGAATTGAGCAATGAATGATTTTTATAGTAAAAAAACTTATGAATCTGCTTGATTTTCATACCGAATACAATTAAATTTAAAAAGATTTAAAAATAGTTAATAAAAAAACACCACAATTAATAAAATAATGCTACAATGGCTTGGTAACAACTTAGGAAATTAAAATGTCAGAAAAAATACGCGGTACAGTAAAGTGGTTTAACGAGTCCAAAGGTTTCGGTTTTCTAGAAAGTGGCGGTAAAGATTATTTCGTACACTTTAGTGCAATCCAATGCAGCGGTTTCAAAACTCTTGCTGAAGGCGCCACTGTAATGTTCAAAGCTAGTAATGGCCAAAAAGGTCCTCAAGCTGAAGAAGTTGAAATAGTAGCCTAAATCATTATTACGCCCTATTCTTTATATGATAGAGATATCCTTATAATGAATGGGGCGTTTCTTTATCTGAAATTCTCCAGTTACCACTTAAGATTCGCTCTATTCTGAGCAGACTAATGACTTAAATATTTTATTTAAAATTTCTCCTGAAGAAATAATAAACCACAAGGAGTTTGTGTTATGAGTAAAAAAATCGCAGTTATCGTAGGCAGCCTACGCAGAGAATCTTTAAATCTTAAAATGGCCAAAGTACTAATGTCTCTTGCTCCCGAATCACTCAAGCCAGAAATAATATCTATAGGTGATTTACCATTATACAACCAAGATTTAGATGAGGGAGATAACATTCCTGCTGCTTGGAGCAAATTCCGCGAACAAATGAAATCATGCCAAGGCATATTATTTGTTACTCCTGAATATAACCGCTCGGTGCCCGGGGCTCTCAAAAATGCTATTGATGTCGGATCACGTCCTTATGGCCATAGTATCTGGGGAGGAAAGCCAGCTGCAGTTGTCAGTGTTTCTCCTGGTGCTATTGGTGGATTTGGAGCAAACCATCATTTAAGACAATCATTTGTATTCCTTGACGTTCCAGTATTGCAACAGCCGGAAGCCTATATAGGATTCGCAGGAAATTTATTTAATGACAAGGGAGAGCTTACTAATGAAGATACTCGCCTATTCTTAAGCAAGCTGATGACCACTTTCGCTAATTGGGTGGAAACAATCGTTCGGGCAGAGTAATCATTCACATAATGGCGTCAACTTAGATAAAATTGTCGCCTGGATGGAGTAAATCGTAATCCGGGATCAAGGCTCGAATCAGATTTCGCTCTCGGGTTAGGGCTGCACCTTCCCCCAGGCTCCATCCCTTAAGTTGACCTCATTAGGGGAACGCTACTCATTTATTCCTTCAATTGAAGTCATTAAGAACCCAGCCTCGTTCGGAAAAGGGCTCTATTTAGATATCCCACCCCCATTTATATTGCCTCTATAGATACAAATTGCCTCCAAAGCCTCCATCAAAATCCTAGAAAAGACACTTTATGGTTTTTTTAGTAAGAATGCTCATAAAAATCAATGATCATGAAGTATATTGACTGCAAATATTAATTCGGAATAATCATTTGGTAGGCATTAATCATTCTGATTATTTCTTGTACGCTGTATTGTTATTAACAAGGAGCCAGTCAATTCAGCAAGAGACGTTCTCTTTGTCATTACCGAACCTAGTTTATTCTCACGTCGACAGTGGCGAAAGGAGAATGAGATAATTTATACACAACTTACGCAGGACATGTAAACGTTACTTTATGCCAGGCAAAAAATTGCCTGGCGCAGTCATCCAGAGGTGCTTGCGACGAAGAATCTCCTGAATCAGGCACAACGCGTTTTACAGGAGAGCCTTCGTTACGTTCGAGATGACAGGAATAGCAAAAGTAGCAACTACTGGATGTAGTTCAAGACAGTTGCTACGTTGGTTGCTTAGATTAATGTTGTACGCTCTTTTTGCTATCACCTAACAACCAATCTTTACTTACATTAAGTTCATCAGCAACTTTTTGCATGGCGTTGTTACTAAAGGCAACGATACCATTTAATAAAGCTTCAATTTGAAATGGCGGTAATTTAAATAATTTAGCACACACTTGAACGCGCTCAGCCATTAAAGCAGGAACACCAAGTTCGTCTAATTCATAATTCAAACGTTCAGCTAATTTTTTGTTTGGCATGGTCATCTCCTCTTTGCTTTTTATCAGTGTAAAACACCAAAGCTTAAGAGTTCATTAACAAAATTATTTTTTATAAAAAATAATTTTGCACTGCACAAAAATCATGACGGCATATCTGGAAAAGGAATAATATGAACCCTAATAATATCCTCTATAGAAAGCAAGTTTTTAACCAACCTCTCCAGATGCTCTTTACTCCCTGAGATATCGATAAGATTAACCGCAATATTCTCTTTAGAGGTATTTACCATACGCTCAATATTGTAACTCAGTTGGGAAACTCTCTGCGTACAATGAGCGATCACCCCAGGTTGATTATGATTGATGACAACAAGACGATAACAATTAGGCATCTTTGTTGCTGATAAAAATGTATCAGGATAATTAATTGAATGCTCAATAGTCCCAAACTCAAGATAATTAGAGATGTTACGAATTACCATTTCCGCTGAATTCGCTTCTGCTTCAGTAGTACTTGCTCCCAAGTGAGGAAAGCTTAATACTTGCGGGTGAGCAGCAAGGCTAGGGGTCGGAAAATCGGTAATATAGCCTAGAAGATTTTGCGTTTCTAATTGATGAATTATTGCTGCTTCGCTAATTACTTGCTCTCGCGAAAAATTAAGTAACAATGCCTGTGATTTTATGAATGGGGCATTTTTTTCATTAATCAGATAAGTAGTATCTGCAGTTAAAGGTACATGCAAGGTAATAATATCAGCACTGGAGAGTACTGTATTCAGATCAATAGTTTTCTCTACACTAGGCATTAATGCTAAAGCATTGGTAAGCGTCATATGAGGATCATAGCCTAATACACGCATACCTAAGGCATGCCCCGCATTAGCGACCTTAACACCTATATTCCCTAATCCTATTACCCCCAAGGTTTTTCCTGAAATTTCATGGCCTACAAATTTCTTTTTTTGCGACTCAATTTCTCGAGATAATGACTCTTTGTCCTGCTCTCCTAGGCGACTTAAAAATGTCCTTGCTTCATCCAAATGACGATAGCCAATTAACATCGCAGCCAATACCAGTTCCTTAACAGCATTGGCATTTGCTCCAGGAGCATAAAATACAGGGATACCCAGAGTCGTCAAAGAAGCCACTGGAATATTATCGGTACCCACACCCGCGCGTCCTACTGCTTTAAGCTGCCCCAAAAAAGAATGATGGTGCAGTTGACGAGAGCGAACTAGAATAACATCAGGATCATCAAAATTGCTCCCTACTAGATACTTGGACGGAGCAAACAGGGTTAATGCCGTTGGTGCGATATTGTCAAGAATTTGTATGTTGAACATTATCAAGGCTCCTTAACTAGAACGAGGCCCTTTTGTAGGTCACTTAGTCCCTGCTCGTAATAAGCACGGAACTCCCCTGTAAGAGCTAATTGTTCTTCATGAGTTAAACCTAACGCCAATACAGGCAATAAATTGCTATGTTGAATGTAAAAATAAGAATGCTCCTGCACCCAAGTTTTGGGAGACGCCCCAGCATAACCAACAAATCGGGTCACCGATGTTTGCGCCTCCCAATCAGTGTATCCATCACCTAACAATAAAGAATGCTCTTTCGCATTTAAAATTTTGCTTATTTGTAAGGATTTACCTTTGGGCTTGACTAAATCACTATGCTCATCAAAGCCTTCGTATCTCCCATCCACATTAAAATAGACATCAACGGCCAATATTCTACTCTCGGGAATACCAAGCTGTTCTGCTAAAGGTAAAATAGCTGATTTAATACCCGCAGAAATTATATAAATTTTTTTCCCAAGATGATTAAGAAGATTGATGACTGCACGCGCCCCAGGAGCACAATGAGTGTCGTACTGTTTAGCCAGTTGCTTTATTTGTTCTTGGCTTGGCTTAATAAAGTCTAATCGCCTTCTATAGTCTGCTACGGTAAGCCCTGCGGTCGACATACATCGCTGTGTTATTTCATGTACATGCTGTGCAACGCCATTCATAGTAGCTAATAAATCGACTCCTTCAATCAATGATAAGGTACCATCCCAATCGAAAAAGAAGACATCAATTGGAGTTTTAGGTTGCCATAAGTCAGAGTCTATATAGGACATAAATCCACCATTAGGGTGCTGCAAAGAAACGTAAAAATTCAATGAGTCGTTTTACATCATGCAAACTAATCGCGTTATAAAGACTAGCTCTTGCTCCTCCAACGCTACGATGTCCTTGTAAATACAATAGCCCTTGTTGTTCTGCTGCTTTGAAAAAAGAGGGCTCTTGCTCAGAATCAGTTAACGTAAATGGCACATTAAGGCGAGAACGATACTGCGGCATGACCGCATTATGATAGACATTGCTCTCATCAATATATTGATACAGTAACTGTGACTTTTGCTCACTGCGTGTAGCCATGACCGCGACGCCGCCTTTATCCTCAAGCCAATCCAATATCAAAGAAGCAACATAGAAAGCAAAAGTAGGCGGTGTAGCGGCAAGGGAATGGTTTTTGTCTTGTGTTGCATAGTGAAAAACCACAGGTGTTTCAGGAAGCGCCCTATCAAATAAATCGCGGCGCACCATAACTAAAGACATACCCGCTATACCCAGATTTTTTTGAGCGCAGGCATAAATACATCCTAATCGTGAAAAATCAATCGCTCTTGAGAAAATGTTGGAGCTCATATCGCTCACCAACACCATGCCATCAATTTCAGGTACAAACGGAAACTCAACACCACCTATAGTTTCATTATCTGTAAAATGTAGAAATGCTGCGTTTTGTTGAATGTCCCAGGTACTTACCTCGGGAATAGTCGTGAAGTTCTGTTTTGCGCCGCTAGCAGCGAGGTGAACATCAATATATTTTCGGGCTTCATTGATAGCCATGGTTGACCAATAACCTGTTTCAACATAGTTCGCATGAGAAAAGCCTCGAACTAAATTCATAGTAGCCATGGCAAATTGAACTTGAGCCCCTCCGGGTAAAAATAAGACACCAAATTCGTCAGGAACTTTTAAAATACGACGTACAGAGGCCTCTAGTTTTTCACCTAACGCAGAAAACTCTGTAGTCCTGTGCCCTAGCTCCAGAATGGAAACGCCGGTATCGTGCCAATTTAATAATTCATTCCCTATCGTTTTTAGCACCACTTCGGGAATTGCGGCAGGCCCAGCATTAAAATTGATTGGTCTTTTTCTCATAAATAACAAGACATCCTTATTAGGTCATTACAAAATTAGAAAAAATACTATTAGATTACGATTATAGTACAAAGCAAAATACTTTGCTGATGACGAGGCGCTATGCCAAACAAATCGCAGCTTAGGAGATTAGGCATAATTAGCGATTAAAAAGAGTATAGATTCTTTTTCCTATCCAAAACAAGATGAGACACAAACAACCCCACAGCAGGATTAATGGTAAAAAATAAACAACAAATTGAATTAGACTGTAGGTAAAATTGCGTAACCCATCAATTAAATTGACATAAGCCCCCTTGAATACTTCAGCAATTCTCCATTGCTTTTGATATTCGCTCTGAATGCTCGGATTCATATTCAAAGTAATCGTGATTAAAGATAAGGCTACTGATTCTTTATAGTATTTTATTTGCCCTACAAGGACATCTATCTGTCCTTGAGTCTCACTCAGCTGTTGATGTACTTTAAGCACATCTTCAGTTTTAGTTGCCCCCAACATAATTTTCTCAAGCTGGCTTTTTGACTGCTGCAAGTTTTCCAGCTGACTTTGTAAGTTGACATATTGTTGGGTAATATCCTCACCGCTCACAGTCTCCTGGGTCACTTGTGTTGCGAGTGATTTCAACTGTTTTAATACACTATTTAAACCTTCCGCAGGAACTCTAATACTGATTTCAGCAGAAGTATTGCCTGTATTCTGACTGACATTAGAACGAACAACATATCCTCCTGAAGTATTAGCCATGTTGGCAATAGTATCTATGGCCTGATTTATATTACTTACCTGTAATGTGATATTTGCATTACGAATAATCATCCGTCTCATGATGTTTTCTTGAGGAGGAGATGTTGGTGGTGTGCCGGGAGTCATTGCTGCATTATCCAATTTGGCATAAGCAATCATAGGAGAGGCGCCTCCAGGAACAGAGGAAACTCTGCCGCCATACATTGTTGCACCAGTAACACGGAATAGGGAAGAATATGCACCATATAATAAGGACAAAACACCAATAAAAGCTAATAAATAAAGAGCGCCCTTCTTCATCATTAATGTCCTTTTTTAATCAATAGTGAATAAAGCCAATAATCTTTTAACTTCATAATGTTGTGTGAACTAGTATTTTAAAGCATAGCAAAGATTAAATTAAAGACAAAAATGGAGCTCAGTTTATTAGGGGCAAGAAAACAGCAACTGCCTTAAATTATCAAGACAATCGCTGCATGCAAAAAACTACGGTCTTGCACGGAGTTTATTATTTTGGGCCTGCAAGATCTCCTCCTGCATCGTTATAATTTTCTCCAAATATAACGCTTCTTTACTACCTTCATCTTTATTACATGACTCTTTTTCTTGCGGAGTCAATCTAAGTAGCAGTTGAATGTACTCATCAGAGGCTTTCTGTGTTTTTTTCGATAACGTGGTTCGTAAAGTGCCACGCAACACTAACTCAATTAGATTAGAATGATCCTCTCGTTTTCCCACTAATGAATGGCTTAGTAAGGAGCTATATTTGTTGGTCGCAATTTGCTGTTGTATATCGATAAGTACCTCTTGAATTTCTTTTAGAAATTGATTCAATCCGTCAATAGGACTGCTCCGCCCTAAAGATACCTCGCGGAGTATTTGCAGGCATCTATCGCCATAAATTTTTTCTAACACATCATCTAAATCATTAGCAACTGAGGGTAATTCAACAGTGGAGTTTAGACTCTCCAAAAGATGAGTACCACAAAGTAGGCTTCTACGCTTTTTGCTGAATCGACTATTTTGGTAGATAGTTTTATCCACTACTGCAGGAGTAAAACTACTATGACATGCTTCGGTGACGCATTTATCATCACATACATGACGGCCACGTCCATGCTGCAGATGAGTATGGCCTCTTACGGGAATGAACATTGTTTTATAGTAAGCGACTAATGTATAAAAAAACAAATCCACCCGTCGGTTAGAGTGTTCAATCACATTATCTTTTGACATAGCCAATAATGCGCTTTGCTCATTCTGATTCTGTCTTAATGCCTCATTGGAATAAGGTAATGCAAGCGCGGCGCTATAATTGTCTACATAATCAAAGCGCTTACGCCTTTTGTTAGTAAATTGTCTACGCTCTTCTTTTTTTAGCTGCGCAAAAAACTTGTCTGTTGGAGCAGTTTGAGAATGAGTAGCTGGTGTACCAACCTTTTTTTCTTGATGAGCTACTATAGGTTCTTGTTCGACGCTGACGGAGTGCACACTAGATGTGGACCGTTGAGGAGTGAAAAAACTACTTTTTTGTGTCCTTATTTGAGGCTTTGTACCACTTATGAATCGTCGCATCATGGTTTTCTCCCTGAATAGCCATTAGCTTATAGTAGTTAAACCAACCGAGCAGAATCTTTCTCTCTAGAGGCTCAAATCTATGATTTTAAAAATTCAATACATAATAAGTTGTCTTGCCTCCTTTTCATTAAGAGCTGTCCTTTTACAATACATAAACATCTACACAAACTCAAACAGTAAAAATCATAATATGAAGAAATAGTAATGATGCTCTACAAATAACGTGCAACACATGCGCCCCATGTCGGCCCAACTTGGGGTATTACACTCTCAAATTGAGACAAAACCCTTAATAGTTTCTTAAGAAAAATTTAATATACTCGCGCAATCGTTCTGGATTGCGCGGACTAATACATGCCTTATATTAATAGTAGTTTACTCAAGAATATCCCCGAATATCTTCGTGACACAATGGCTTACTACCCGGATGTAATTCTTTGGCAACTCAATGAAATACAGTATAATAATTTGTGGAACCAATTAATTTCAGCCCGCTATCTTTATACGAATGGATATGAAATAAGACCTACTAACTGGTTCATGTATGTCTTGCAAACGATTAAAGGCTGGCTTGGTTTTGAAAACTACTGCCATCCAGAAAAAGTTTCCTATACTTTGAACAAACTGGCTTATTATGGCTATACAAAACAATTTCCTCAACCCGATTTTTTGCCCCTGTCCTATTACCATAGGTTATCTGAAGTTAAGGACTTGGTAGTACGTAATTACAATGATCTAACTACAGCACAATTACAGTGTGAACTTATTAAAAGTTATTTTAGGCTCGAACCACATCTTAATGTGAACTCTCAAAGACTTAACCCACATCACCAGTTTGGTGAAAGTTGGGCAAAAATAAATGCCTTTGCACTAATCCCTCAATTAGATCCGCAAAATGACAGTTTAATTGCCGAAGTGATCGCAGTTCTTGACCAAAGCAATATCTCGCCAACAGACATTGTTTTTTTACCTAATAGCAAATATGCACAAGCAGCCGCATGCTATTATTGTAACAAAGCGCAGAATACCCCCATTCCTTCTTTTTTGGGGCGACTATTTTGGACTGATCCGCGCCCAGACCTATTTGCAAAAGCATTGGTCTATGATCCAGAAATTGCCAAGAACAATGTGCAAAGCTTTATTGAGCATCATATTGCCCAAAGAGAATATCAAAGTGCTTTTAATTTAATTGATTCATTGACAGATTCCAAATTAATCCTGAATTACTTGCTGACTATTCCACAAACAGAGCGTCTTGCCTTAATTCAAAAAGATTCATCCATAGCAGCTATCCTGGTGAAATACCATTTAGAAAAAAAACAATATACCCTAGCACAACAATTGTACTCTAATATTGAAGAAATTAGCCCGGAAGCATCTTTTTCTATAGCCATTGAAGAGAAAAATTATGTAAAAGCTTATGATGTATTTAAAAGACATGAATCGACTATTGTGTTTTCTACGTCCGAACGTCAAAAATTAGCTCAAATTTTTTTTGATGCTGCAGAAAAAAAATATGATCTAGCTAAAAATCATAGAGCTAAAAAAGAATGGAATGATGCACTACAGAATTATCATTTTAGCCTTATTCAGAAAAAAGCAGCACATCATTTAAACCCAACCGAAAAAAACTTAGAAGAGGTATACATTCATAAGCGTTTGTATGCAAAAGCATTAATTGATGCTGATTTAGATTTATACCAACCAGAGCAAAGTGATATTGCTACTATTAAAAAGGCTATTACTCTTTTGAGAGAATGCCATTCGACAGATAAAGAAGAACAATGCTTGCAGACGGTTGCTCTTGCTAATGGGCTCATGCGTCACATTGATACTCTACGTGAAACAATTTCTTTTTCTTATCCCCCAACGGATCTTTCTCAGTTAAATGAGCATAAAAACAAACATCAACAAGCTATAGCCACCTTTATCAAAACATTAAAAGAATTAATCACACTATTGGAAGGAACCAAAGACAAAGAGTTATGCCTAAAACTAGGAAAAGCACATTTTCTATTAGCTGACGCCCAACTGTATTTTGATATTACGGCTGCCGATATCAACCAACATTATCAAATGGCGATGCAAGCTGTACCTGAAAATCCATTTTATACACTACGCGTTGCCGAACTATTTGAAACAGAAAAAGACAAGCTACAACCAATTGGAGTAGATCATCTGAAGAAGATGGGATATCAAGTCATAGACTACGTGCACTGGTTTGATGAACGCTGGGTGAAAAGAGACGATATTATTTATGATATAAAAGACATTCATCAACCGGCTGTAAAGCCATCTCAAGCAAACAAGTGGAGTTTAGGGTTCTAAAAACAACCTACATCGAGTTGATGTAAAAATGAAGATAGTGCTAGACATCTCCCCAGTCCGTTCATACTGAGGAGGCGCTTTTTTGTCCCGTTTCGAAGCATACACACAAGATTTTTATCTGAATGGATGGCTTCGAAACGAGGTCCCCCCCCCCACACACATCAACACGAACGGTTCCGAAGTCGGTAACATTCTTATCCGAAAATGACGTTAAGTTAACGCCACCATTTGACTCATAAAAAAACAAAAAGAACGAATCAATATCATTTGTTTTAGTAATTTAATATTCCTTTAAGGTTTCTCCTTTATAATGACGCCTGCAGTTAAGCAATATCGAGATTCGAAACCAACACAAAATCAGAGGCTCGTCATCGGTAGAACTGCTTTTTTAAGTTAACTTTACAAGGAGACAATCAATGTCCGCTACTCTATCTTTAACTCGTGGCTACGGTTCTTTTTTTTGGGGATGTGCCAAATTTGCCGTATCTCCTTACACTTCTACATTCTTAGGAATTGCAAGTGCCAATGGATGTAGAGAAGAAGACTCTCTTGAACATGTAGCCGCAGCGGCTGTTGTTTGTGGCATTCTTACCTTCGTAGTACCTATTCTACCGATTATTTCAGCATTCACTACTACATTATCTATGATTGCCGCATCGCTTGCCGCTCTTAGTATGATCGCGACTTATCCATTTGCTATTGCTATTGATGCATGCACTGGAAAGAGCTGTGAGGAAGAGTTTGAACTTGAAAGTGGATCTGTTTTAGCAATATAGATTGCTGCATCGGGAGAAGAGCCCAGGTAACTTGTCTAATGCGTCAACCTAAGCTTTTTTAACATAGGTTGGCATCATTAGGTCAATAGTTAAGAACGACTACTTGGGTTTTTTCTCGATTTACTTGCTCCATAGCATTAGCACCTAACTCTATATATCCACATGAAAAAGTGCGACTTTTCCCAAAAAGCAATTAATTGCCGCTTCTTTCCTAATATTTTTTAATATTTCTCGATTATAATGTGAACACTCGTCATTGATAGAACGACTTCTTGAAGTTAACTCATCAGGAGACAATGAATGTCAAATACTCTAGCATTAACTACTGGTTATAGTTCTTTCTTTAGAGACTGTGCAAAATTTGCCATCTCGCCGTACACTACTACTTTTTTTGGAATTGCCAATGCAGGGAACGGTAGCAAGGCTGAGAGCCTTGATAATTTAGCTGCAGCTACAGTGATGAGTGGAATTCTCACCTTCGTAATACCAATTTTACCTGTTCTTACTACAATAACTTGCGTATTTGCAGCAATAGGGGTATTCCTTGCGGTAGGCAGCCTGTTTATCACTTATCCCTGTGCCATTGCTGCTGATATCTGCGGCGCACCAGATATCCCTTGCTATGAAGAATCTCGAGTGCAACCTTCTTTTTAATAAATATTGTTCTATGAATTGGTCAATAAGCTCTTAGCAATATAATTCTTACTTACTCTTGGCTCAAATGTGTTCTTCGTTCCTGCATGGTTTCAACACTATTGATAACCGTTTGGCGACAAATTTCTTTCATTACAGGGATTTCTTTCAATGGGGTGCCTTCGCGAATAGTATAGGCAATAAGGAAACTATCTTGCCATGTTTTTTCATTTTTCCGTGGTTTTGCTTTACTCCACAGTGCTACCCACAAAAAATGAAATTGCCATTTATTCCTATTTAACTCCATCTCTTCGGTAAATACAGCATCCATAGCATCAGCCATACGACACACCTTCACCCCCTCAACAAAGCTGCTGTTATGATTGACAATTTTATCGACTATTGGATTTTCTATATACCAAGACTCGGTAAACGCTTTACTTTTCAACCAGGCTTTGGAGCGCTGCAGCGCTTCCTGAATAACTTCTTGAGTAAAGGGAACGATTTGCACACTTAATTGCTCAAAAAGATAATCCAGATCCAGCTTATGGGGTCTGAATCGAAATCCTAATAATTCTTGGATTTCTAGAAAATGCAGATAAGGGATATCGCCGCGCGCCACAGTTACAGCAAGAAAATGTTCTATTATTAATTCAAAATAATGGCCGTCTACTTCTCGTAAGGTGACATTCTCAGCGAAGGCCTGCTTATAATAATCTTTTACATCTGCCGCAGAAATTATTGGTGTTATCCATGCATCTTTAATACCCGAACTTTCATTGACTAGCAAACCACAAAGTCTGTTTTTTTTATTTTTGCGTACTTGAATAAAAATACCCTGCGAACCACTGCCATCGACTTCGGTCGCTCTAATGAGTATTTTAGGACAAGTAGTCTCATGCGCAAATATAACGCCTTTTTTACGCTGCATCTTAATCCAGCGATCAAAAGTCGAATGATATGATTCATCATACCAATATTTGATAATTTGTAAGCGAGAGAGGGAAGTGGAAGTCAACGTAATTTCTTCCATTAACAGATCTAAGGTGGCCGCAGCAATAGCTCTGACCTCTGCTTTAGGGTGCAACAAGATCAATAAAGCGATTTCCCGCCCTTCTTCAATATTATATAAATCAATAATTAAATCGGCAAAAAACTCAGGGGGCATAGCATAACTTTGTGCGAAGAAATTCTCTGCTATATCAAAGACAGACAGATCCGATAACTCATGAATTAGATCTCTAATTGATTCTAAATGAGATGATGGATCTCCTTCGCCAATGACATCGTCTTCATTACTGGCTAATTCAAAATAAGCATCTTTTAACTCTTGGGTTAATTCAACATGCACCTCATAAAATGCATTTAATACCGGGAGCCAAAAGCTTAACGAGTGTTTATTGGTATTAATTAACTCAGCTAATAGATTCATTAATTGATTTAAAGATTTCACTCCGAGTTTATTATTCGCATCCACTGCAGCCTGCAATTGAGCAACGCAAATGTCCAAAGCGAAAATACAAGCCGAATAAAGCGGCGGATTTTCGTGAACCAGTTCCTCTTCCAAATTATTAATAAGCTCTATAAGCTCGAAGGCAAATTCTGGGTGTAGGAAAAAAGGGGTATATAGCTGAGGATCAGGATCGTCATTTTGCTCAATCAATGCCGCCATTTCTGCAAGTACATGATGCAATTCTTCAGAGGAGATAGTCATGCTGTTTTAGGTACCTGTCTTGGTTTTCCACGTTCATCTATGGCAACAAAAACAAACACACCTTCAGTCACTTGATATTGCTCATTTAGGACCACTGAATAGGCCCATACTTCAACACCAACGGTCATTGAAGTATTTCCTTGCTTGAGCAATTCGACATGACAACTAACGACATCCCCCACATGGACAGGTTTTAAAAAGGTCATGGAGTGGATTGCCACCGTAGCAACTCGTCCTCGAGCCAACTTTTTTGCCAATACTCCAGCGGCTAGATCCATTTGGGAGACTATCCATCCCCCAAATATATCGCCATTTGCATTGGTATTTGACGGCATTGCCAAGGTCTGAATAGTTAATTCTCCTTTAGGCATTTTTATCATCATTATCCACCACGCTTAAGCTTAGCTAAAGCATCAGCCATAGCCGTATTAAAAACCGTCTTTTTCACTGGTTCCGCTTTTTTAGGCGCTTCAGGCTTTCTCTTGGATTCCGCCTTTTTACCCTCTGGCTGCTTTTTAGGCTGCTGGGTTTTAACTACTTTCTTCTGAGCAGGAGCCGAACTTTCGTCTTCTAATTTCATGCTCAGACCTATACGCTTCCGTTCCTTATCTACCTCAACAACTTTTACTTTAACTATATCACCCGCTTTAACTACCGCGCGAGGATCAGTAATAAAACGATTAGTCATTGCAGAGATATGCACTAGACCATCTTGATGCACACCAATATCGACAAAAGCACCGAAATTAGTCACGTTACTCACGACCCCCTCAAGAATCATTCCTTCGTGCAAATGATTAATGTCCTCAACACCCTCTTTAAATTGAGCCGTCTTAAATTCAGGACGAGGATCGCGCCCTGGCTTTTCCAGCTCACGTAAAACATCTCGTATGGTGGGTAGTCCATAATGCTCATCAACATATTGCTCTGGCTTAATACTGTTGAGCAACTCTCTATTACCTATTAAATGAGGAATATCAACTTTTTTATCCGTAATTATTTTTTCTACCAAAGGATAAGCCTCAGGATGAACACAAGAAGCATCTAAGGGATTATCACCATTCATGATGCGGAGAAAACCCGCAGCTTGTTGGAATGCTTTTTCTCCCATTCGATTCACATTCTTTAATTGATTTCTATTAACGAATACCCCATGTTCGTCCCTATATTGCACTATATTTTTTGCTAAAGACTCATTAAGCCCGGAAATATGCGCAAGTAAAGCGGCTGAAGCCGTATTAATATCGACACCCACAGCATTCACACAATCCTCAACAACACCATCGAGGCTGCGTGCGAGGCGAGCCTGATTCACATCATGCTGGTATTGACCTACCCCAATTGATTTTGCTTCTATCTTTACTAATTCGGCCAAAGGATCTTGCAATCTTCTGGCAATAGAAACAGCCCCTCTTAAACTCACATCTAAATCAGGAAACTCATTAGTTGCTATTTCTGAAGCAGAGTAAACAGAAGCCCCTGCTTCACTCACCATCATCTTAGTAAGTTGCATATCAGGATACATTTTTATCATATCCGCAACTAATCGCTCCGTTTCACGAGAGCCAGTCCCATTACCTATACTGATTAGAGTGACTTCATGTTTTACCGCCAACTTCGCCAGTTCGGCAATGGACTGATGCCATTCGTTCTGTGGAGCAAATGGAAAAATAACAGTGAAATCGAGTAACTTACCAGTAGTATCTACAACAACAACTTTCACGCCAGTACGAATACCGGGATCAAGACCTATAGTAACTTTTGGCCCAGCAGGAGCAGCAAGAAGTAAATCACGTAAATTCCTAGAAAATACCTTAATTGCTTCCTCATCGGCCATCTCACGTAACCGAGTCAGCAATTCTAACTCTAGCTTGGTGAATAACTTTACCTTCCAAGTCATGCGTACGGTTTCCATCAACCAGCTATCCGCATTTCTCTGTTGATCCACTATGTTGAAATATTCAGCTACTTTATTTTCACCATAATTAGCATCTGCTTCTGATAAAGTGAGGCTTATTTGTAAAACACTCTCTCTACGACCACGGAATAAGGCTAAGGCTCGGTGGGATGGAATTTTTTTAATCGCCTCAGAATAATCTAAATAATCAGCAAACTTATTAGCAGTTTCTTTTTTCTTACTGCTGCCCACTGATTTAACGATAGCGTGTTGCCATAAATATTCACGTAATTCATTAATTAGCTCAGCATCTTCGGCAAAATGCTCCATCAATATATGGCGAGCACCTTCAAGAGCAGCCTTCGCATCTTCCACGGCGTGCTCCGCGCTAATATACTTTATCGCTTCTTCATCAGGAGATAGGATTGGATTATTCCATAATGCCTGCGCCAAAGGCTCTAGCCCCGCCTCAATAGCTATTTGCGCCTTAGTACGCCGCTTAGGCCTAAATGGTAGATATAAATCTTCCAGGCGCGTTTTGGTATCCGCAGCTAAAATAGCCTGTTCTAATTCAGGCGTTAATTTCTCTTGTTCTTGGATGGACTGTAAAACAACTGCTCGTCGCTCATCCAATTCACGCAAATAAATTAATCTCTCTGCAAGAATACGTAATTGCACATCATCAAGGCCCCCTGTTGCCTCTTTACGATAACGAGCAATAAAAGGAACTGTTGCCCCTTCATCTAGCAGACGAATAGCAGTCTCTACCTGCGTTACTTTGACTTTAAGTTCTTGTGCAATAATCGCAGCTGACGTCAACTTCTCTTGAGCCATTCACATCCCCGTAATACATGATAAAAAATCGCCACATTATATACTCATCGCAGTCCACATTGCGATATAAAATATGTCCACACTACTAACAAACCCACTTAACAACAAAACTACTCTGTCATCCAAAATAGAACTGAGGAGCTCCAGAGTAAGGCTTCGCGCCCACCCACAAGGAGATTCTTCGCTAGGCTCTGAATGACAACCTTTGGCCTATTATACTGAATTTACTTTTTTCTAATAGACCATACACTATCTTTGATTTTGCTTACCCCTCTTTGAAAGAGGTGGTCATCTAAATTTTTTTCACGTTCAGAAGATTTTATACATTGAATTTCTGAGCATTGATCGCGATATAATTGAATCACTTCCTCATCAGAAACACTAAAAGGAGGCCCCTCCATTTCGTGCTGATTATAACTTAGCGTTTTAAGTAAAATAGCTCCCCGTGGTTTAAGCCACTGCAAACAACTATCAACATAACCAGCTCTTAACTTTTCAGGTAATGCAATTAAAGCAGCCCGGTCATAAATGGCATCAACAGGGGCAATAAGAGAGGGAGCTAAGGCAAAAATATCGGCAACCCATAAACTGATAGAAGGTGTAAAATAATGGGATATATGACCTAATGTTTCATGCTGCAAGTCTAACTGGTGTTGGGCAGCGAATTGCTTCACAGCGTCCTCACTTAACTCGATACCAATAACATTGAACCCCTGCTGAGCTAGCCAAAGCATATCAAGACTTTTTCCACACAAGGGAACGAGTATTGTTGCATTAAGTGCATTGTGCAAACTGGGCCAATAAGCAATTAAATCCGGATTTACTTCTTCCCTATGAAAGTGAGTACGCCCTTCGCGCCACAACTCGACCCAAAACTGTTGCCCTTTATTCACTCTACAGTCACCGATTTAGCAAGATTTCGTGGTTGATCCACATCAGTCCCTTTGGCAACAGCAACGTGATAAGCTAAAAGCTGCAGAGGAAGCGTATAGACTATGGGGGCAATCCAAGTACCACAAGAAGGCACTTTGATTAATCGAGCACCACTGGGCTCCCACGTTTGCCCATCGTCAACAAAAACGAATAATTGACCGCCGCGCGCACTGACCTCATGTAAATTAGATTTTAACTTATCGAGGAGCTCATCATTTGGTGCCACGGCAATAACCGGCATGTCTTTATCGACTAAAGCTAAAGGACCATGCTTTAGCTCCCCAGCAGGATAAGCTTCTGCATGGATGTAAGAGATTTCCTTTAATTTTAGGGCACCTTCCAATGCCACAGGATATTGCACTCCTCGTCCTAAAAATAAGGCATGTGCTTTATTAACAAATAAAGAAGCTAAAGACTCAATTTCCGTATTCATTTGTAACACACGTTCACAGCACGCGGGTAGTTCTTGTAACTGTTTTAATACCGTCGGTGAACGCTCATCCTCACAAAGGGCAACTGCCAACATAAGAAACGATGCCAACTGTGTTGAAAACGCTTTAGTAGACGCAACGCCAATCTCTATACCAGCACGAGTGAGAAAGACGCAATCAGCCTCTCTAACTAAGGTACTTGTTGCTACGTTACAAATAGCTAAACTAGCTAAGTAATTCAAGGTTTTTGCTTTATGTAAAGCAGCCAGGGTATCCGCTGTTTCACCTGACTGAGATACAGTAATAAATAAGGTTCCTTCTGGAACGACGACATCTCTATATCGATATTCACTAGCAATTTCTACTTGCGTAGGAAGTCTTGCTAAAGACTCCAGCCAATACTTGGCGATCATTCCAGCATGATAGCTAGTACCACAGGCAACAATATGAATTTGTTTTACTTGTGGAAATATATGGGATGCACGTTCGCCAAAACTAGCCCTCAATACCTCTAGACTATTAATTCTTCCTTCGATGGTATCTGTTAATACTTTGGACTGTTCAAATATTTCTTTCAGCATAAAGTGTCTGTAAGGACCTTTGCTAGCAACTTCGGCATCGTTATTTAATGGATGTATCACTCGCTCAACTTGGCTACGAGCAAAATTATAAACTTTCACTTCATGTGCAGTAAGACAAGCGCTATCGCCTTCTTCTAGATAAATAACTGCTTGAGCAAAAGCTCTTAATGCGAGCGCATCAGAAGCAATAAAATTTTCCCCTATACCCAGTCCAAGAACTAAAGGACTGCCTTTGCGAATGGCAACTAACTCCTGAGGTCTTTGTTGATGAATAACCCCCAAAGCAAAAGCACCATGCATCTCGGCTGCTGCAGTTTGCACAGCGAGTAATAAATTTTCATGCTGAATGTAATGAAAATGGATTAAATGAGCCGCAACTTCTGTATCTGTTTCAGAGGTAAATTGATAACCACTTGCAATAAGTCGCTGGCGTAAATGATCATGATTTTCAATAATGCCATTATGAACCAAAGCAATTTGGCCATGGGATAAATGGGGGTGAGCATTTTGCTCCGACGGCTTACCATGAGTTGCCCAACGAGTGTGGGCAATACCAAGATTACCCGCTACTGCTGTTTCTTGCATCGCATCAGCCAGATTCTGTACTTTCCCTTGCATTCTTACCCTTTTTAAACGGGAGTGATAATCAATCACAGCAATACCAGCCGAATCATAACCTCTATATTCCAGTCGACGCAGACCCTCTAGCAAAACTTTGCTAATATCACGTTCTGAAACAGCACCCATAATCCCACACATAACCGACTCCTCATTAGTGACTACTTTTTGTAGACTCACTTATTTATTTTTATTTAGATTTACAAAAAATGCCAATTACGCTCTATTTTTTTCTTCATACAGAGTCAGATTAAGCGTTTTCATTAGACTTCCTCAGAAACGCTACTCCAGAGGAGAATTGCTTCGTCGATGCGATGCTCGAATCCTCATGTACTTACGTCACGTCTCCTCGTACTTCTCTCTCTGTAGCGAGTTTCCGCAGAAGTCTATTAAAATATTTAATCCAATTTCTTGTAAATTCTATGTTAGTAATTCAATCAAAAATCATCAGTTGATCATCATTAGGCACATTCCTTAAGCTATAGACTTCTTTCAAAATCAATGGGTTCAGAAAGAAGTCTATTGATAACTGATGTCAAAAACATCATTATGTATAAAGTATATCAACAACAAAATTGCGAATTATGCCATAAACATTCTTAAATCACTAAAATAAACAATAAAAGTACCTGGACTAGATAAAAAAAACAGGCAATAAATTACTTTCTAGCTAGAAACATCGGGCGCCTCACAATTTACGGAGTATCCATGCTCTTTCATAGTAGAACAAATCTCAAATGCTAGATGACGATGAGCACGAGTACTTGGATGTACTTCATCCCAGAATAAATACTCTTCCGGGGTATCACATATTTGATAATTACTCTCTCCGAAAGCCAATTGCGGGTCTTTATAATGTAATACTTGTGCGTACCTCAACACATAGTTATGGGCAAAAGGAGAACGGGCAAGTGCATCAAACATAGGAAACTTCACATCGATACATGCATCTGCAACGTTAGAAAATCCATATTGCGAGGGATTATTTAGCGCTTTTGCCAAATATTGTTGTATGTCTATAAATAAAAAGTCAGCCTTGGGATACAACTTTTTCCATTCCTCAACACGTGCCGCCAGACGTTGATTGTGTTGATCTGCTGCCGCATTTAATACGTCTCGGTCAGTGGTTTTAATAAACCGTGGCGTTTCACCCAAATGAGGGATCCCCATAATGACAAAACGTTTCGCTCCAGCCTGTTCCAACTTTAAAATAGCCGAACTAAGCCCCTCAACTACGTTATCTACATAATTACTCATAATGGCGGGATTGTAATTATCCTCGAATAACAGAACATTGATATAATCATTACTTCCTGAAAACACGAAATATACGGCTTGATTATCTAGTTTGCTATGCTCCATTAAATAAGCTTGTACGGTTAACCCAAGGCTTGGAGGAATCAGCTTACCAACAATGAGTGTTTTAATCGTTCCCAAAGGATGACGAATCAAATTCCAAACAGTTAATTGATAATCATAAGTTGCAGCCCAACCACCACCAAAGGATTTATTAAGGTAGACATCCTCATCGCTTTTTTGGACGGACCACATTTGCGCCAAATACTCATTCCATACCTGACCATTGGAAAATCTTGAATTCCAATAAGGCTTTCCTGGCAGTATGGGTACTAATTTAATTCTACTGATCAACGTAGCAATATAAGGAGCCAATTCTTGATCAAAAAAATCAGTTACTACATTTAAACCCGCATCAAGAACCATCTGCGGAACATAATATTCATTTGCAAAATCAACCATCTTATTAATTACAAAAGCTTTAAAAGGAGCAACAATAAAAGCAGGATTCTCCTCTTGCCGTAAACTTTTAAGCAGGTGAGTTGTATTCCCTATATCCGAAAGACTATCACCAAAAACAACCATTGATTTTACTGGAAGAGAAGCAAAACAAAATGACGGGATAAAGATTAAAACAATAGACAATTTACGAAAAATCCTTTTATAATCAATCATAATTCCTCCTTGAATTAAAGACTATGATGGAAGCATAGCCTGATCAATAATAATACGACTGCACTTAAAGAGTTGTCAATTTTCTCTTTAATTGTACTAAACGAGTTCTTTTGTACTATGCATTTAATTCATTCCTATTGATTAAATAGTGAGTAAATGATATTTTCTAGTTATTTTTGTTATTTTCAGGTAGTAAAGTGAAAAATATAGTTATTGCTTCTTTTTATAAATTTGTTTCTTTGGCTGATTTTGAAATGCTGCGTGAGCCTATGCTCGAAAAAATGCATGAGACCAATATAAAAGGAACCGTTATCTTAGCTAAAGAAGGGATTAACGGTAGTTTTGCCGGAACACGTGAAGACATGGATACGTACTACCAGTACCTTCATCAAGATTCCAGATTAGCAGATTTACGTTTTAAAGAAACTTTTGACGAAGAAAATCCTTTTTCCAAAGCTAAAGTCAAACTGCGTAAAGAAATAGTGACCATGGGCATAAAAGAAGTAGATCCGACACAATTAGTAGGCACTTATCTTAGCCCAGAAGAATGGCATGACTTTATTCAAGATCCAGAAGTTATTCTGATTGATACACGTAATGACTATGAGTTTGATCTGGGTACGTTCAAAAACGCAATAAATCCCAATACAGAAAATTTCAGAAACTTCCCTGAATATGTGCAACAACATTTACAAGATAAGAAAGATAATAAAATCGCTATGTTCTGCACTGGTGGGATACGTTGTGAAAAATCAACTGCTTATTTAAAAGAACTAGGATTCCATAATGTTTATCATCTGAAAGACGGAATTCTCAACTATATAGAAACCATGCCTGAGGATAAATCACTTTGGGAAGGTGATTGTTTTGTCTTTGATGATAGAGTAGCAGTCAATAACAAACTAGAACGTGTTTACCCTCAGCTTCCTCAAGACTATAAACACGATCGAAATCTTGATCGAACTACTGAATAGTATTCCATGCCGTATCCCCTCCCTCGAGGGAGGGGGAAAATTTACCTCATTTCATCCTTAACCCGCCCCCTGCAATCAAAATGCCTCAATCTATTTGCTAGCCACCAATAAACTAAGAGCGCAAAAATAAATCAATAATCTTCGCAGAATATTCAGGTTCCTGAAACAATACCCCATGCCCTGTATCTCTAAGTTGAATAAGCCAAGCACCAGGAATTGCATCTGTAATCATCACCGCATTTTCCACTGGGGTTAATACATCATGAGTTCCGTTGAGAACCAAAACTTTATTTTTAATAAAGATGAGATGTCTCCAAATACCCTCACCTGTATTTTCAGCCTCAACCGCTTGAGCCTGGGCTTTTAGCGCAGCATTATTCATTTTTTGAGGGGGAAACTGATTGAGAATATTGAGATAATCATCAGCTTGCTTCCTCGCTTTGCTAGGAAATAGCAGCGTCTTTATTGCAACGGAGGGAAGAACATGAGGATCACTTAGCATGTCGAAATATCTTCGTTGCGGCAAAATGGTTTGCTTGCCTCCTGCTTTTGCTCCAACAACAATAAGATGATCAAAACGACTACTATTTTGAGTAGCCATATACAGCACTAAACTTCCGCCCATGGAAAAACCCAGTATATCGGGTCTATCTAGCTTAAGCTTATCAATGAAGGATAGAACTAATAAGGATAACTGCTCCATGCTGTTGGGATACGCCCCGTCAATAGTTGACTCTCCTATTCCAGGATAATCAAACATAATCACTTCTCTATGCTCACTTAATTGTTTTAGAAACTCAGGATGCCACATGGTCATACTATTACCGTGTCCCGTGACTAAAACTAAGGGTTTACCATGACCAAAATGATAATAAGATAGTGTTGCCTTGCCCACAGCAACTTTTTCTATTGAGCCATAGAATTCAGGAATGGTGCCTGCATGAATAGCGTTATTTATTAGCAACGCTAAGATCAATAATATATTCCTCATGATCAATTTCCCTATTGAGACCTAATCAGGCACGTAGCCTGTAGATAAGTAGAAACATCATGATAACGACAATTATCTTATTTATAAAGGCAATCCGATGAAGAATAAATAGACTTCCTTCGAAATTCGCTGTATCAAGCGAAGAGTGAGGAGGAACGGAGCACAGAACTGGAGCATACCCATAGATTCGAGCACCATACCGCCGAAGCAACTTCCTGAGACAGTAGAGATTTGAAGAAACTCGAATAAAGGAAGTCCTCAATTGCCAAGACATCAGCTATAATAATATTTTTTTATACATTAGGTATCTTATGACTGCCAAAAAGCAATCGGATTCTAGTATTGCGCTTAATAGAAAAGCCGGTTTTGATTATTTCATTGAAGAACAGTATGAAGCAGGGATAGCTCTTGAAGGCTGGGAAGTCAAAAGTTTACGTGCAGGGAAAATCAATCTTTCGGATGCACATGTGATTATCAAATATGGAGAAGCCTTTTTATTAGGCGCTCAAATCCAGCCGTTATCCACAGCATCAACGCATACCATACCCGATCCAACACGCACCCGAAAATTATTACTCAATAAAAAGGAATTAAATCACTTGATAGGTAGTGTAGAACGTCAAGGCTATACTATTGTTCCGCTCTCCTTATACTGGAAAAAAAATAAAATTAAATTGAAGATTGCTCTGGCTAAAGGTAAAAAAGAACATGACAAACGGGATACGATTAAAGACAGAGAGTGGCAAAGAGACCGCTCCCGTATCATGAAAAAAATCAATTAAATATTAGAGGCGGTTTGGCCAAGAGAGTAGCAAGGTGAACAAGCCCTAGAATACGGAGATAATTAATGAATATAAATGACGTGGTGCCTAATTTTGAATTTAAAGCGACTAATAACCTGAACGCTCATCTTAACGACTATAAAGGCCAAACCGTAGTTCTTTATTTTTACCCCAAGGATGCAACTCCTGGCTGTACCACAGAAGGACAAGACTTCAGAGATGCCTATTCTCAATTCCAGGCCTTAAACGCTCACATCTTCGGCATTTCACGCGACAGTCTAAAATCACATGAAAATTTTAAGGCAAAACAAAATTTTCCTTTCGAATTAATCAGTGATAGTGAAGAGCATTTATGCCAATTATTCGATGTCATTAAAATGAAATCCATGTATGGCAAGCAGGTACGTGGCATTGAACGCAGTACGTTCATCATCGACCCTAACGGGGTTTTAAAACATGAATGGCGCAAAGTTAGTGTGAAAGGGCATGTAGAAGAAGTGCTTAATACATTAAAGCCATTGTCTTAGCATCTCAGCGCTAAGCGTTCACGTAATGGTGTCAACTTAAGGATGTATAGTCCCGCTTAGACGAAGTCGTAATCCGGCATTGAGGCACATTCCTCCTCATCCTCGATGGAGAGGATCTTGGAAGGATATTTGGTTCTTAGTTTGACGGCCATGAGTCTTCGCCCAACCGGCAAGCGAATAACTCCCTTGTAACCGGAGAGCAATAACATTTTTTTGTGCAATTAATTTCTCTTTGCCTTAAAAAAAGCACTTCCTCTAGAACAAGCGATTAAATTTTGTTACAATTAGCTCGATTTATTATCTAAATAAGCATTCCTTATCAAGAGTAGATCATGTATAACCGCAATATCCAACTAATGATTGTCGTAGCCACCTGCATACTAACTCTAGTGTCTACTGATATTTTACTACCCAGCCTACCGCAAATTGCTCAACATTTTTCTATCTCTTCAAATGATGCCAAAATGATTATTTCCATTTTTCTCATTGGACAATTTGCAACAGTATTGTTCTGGGGAATTATTGCAGATCTCATTGGAAGGAAAAAAACCTTATTCCTAGGAATGCTTATTTTTTTTATAGGCTCCATGCTCAGCTTGACTGCAACTTCAATTCAATCCCTTTTACTATGCCGCTTTTTGCAAGGAGCCGGAGGCATTGTTGTTCCAGTAGCAGGCTGGGCTTTGGTGCAAGATCTATTCCCTAAGGATGAGGGAGCACGCATTATGACATTGGTTGGAACCCTCACAGCGATAATGCCTCTTTTTGCCCCTGCAATTGGCGGGAAAATAGACGTCCTCTATGGTTGGCATGCTAATTTATATTGCATTGCCGTATTTTCTGCAGTCCTATGCTTCATCATGTTATTTTCACTACAACAAAACACATCTAAAGAAATGAACTCACTGTCTTTTAAAGATAGAATCAGTATCTATGGCCACATTTTAAAAAATAAAACGTTCATCTCCTATATAGCCTTATTCGGTCTATTAAATTGCGGAGAGTGGTGTTTTCTTACCATGGCCCCATTTTATTATGCCCATAAACAGATCTCACCTGATTATATGGGACTTTTGTTAATGATCACCGCAGCCGGTTTTGTATTTGGCTCTTTATTAGCATCCTATTTATTTAAACGCCTTGGCGTTGATAAAACGATCAATATTGCTATTCAATTAGCATTAACCAGTAGCCTAATGCTTCTATGTGGCGAATACCTGCAGTGGAATTATTATCCACTATTCAATGCAATTATTCTGGGGATTTACATACTGAGCTCAGCGCTTCTTTGGGGAGGATCGACCTCTAGAGCCTTACAATGTTTTGACGATTATAGAGGTTCTGCATCAGCTGTTCGTAGTCTTATCTTACTTTGTTTTGCTGCTCTAGGTACTTTTTCTGGCCGCTTAGTTAGTCATGAAAGTATTTACCATGTTGGTTTCTTTCTATTTTCTATGGCTTTATGTGCATTGATTGTCTTTCACAATAAAGAATTAAAAGCCGAACGCCTCGCTGAAGATATAGTCTTTTAAGTATAGGTGATGAAAGTGATTTTCTGTATCCTCTTGTAAAAAAATATAATTCTTGACGGGACACCCCCTCCCTTAGCACAATGAAGGTAGATCTTTCCATTTAACAAACCTACTAAAACTGTAGGTGATTTGAATGAGAAGAAACTCTATTTTAGTTTACGGGGTGACCTATGGATACTAGCAAAACTGGGCATAAGCTGTTCGTGCTTGATACTAATATTTTAATGCACGATCCAACTGCTATCTATCATTTCGATGAACACGATATTTATATACCCATGGTGGTATTAGAAGAGTTAGACAGTCATAAAACGGGAACCTCAGAAGTTGCCCGCAACGTAAGACAAACAAACCGTATGTTAGTAGAGTTAATGAGCAATGCATCTCATGAACAGATAGTTAATGGATTGCCTATTCCTAGTTTTGTTAATTCTCATAAGCAAAATAGCAGTGGTAAGCTTTTTTTTCAAACTGATGAATTTGCACAGGTCGTTCCTTCTTCTCTTCCTGGGCATAAAGTAGACAACACTATTCTTGCCACAGCCTTAGGATTACAAAAAAAATTCACGGGCAAAAAGCAAGTCATTATCATTTCTAAAGACATTAATTTGCGTATCAAAGCCGGAATATTGGGTATTCCCGCAGAGGACTACTACAATGATCAGGTGTTAGATGATGTTAATCTTCTCCATCGTGGATTACATATACTAGATAACAATTTTTGGGACACTCATGCTCAAGGTATGGATTCTTGGCAAGAAAGCGGTAAAACCTTTTATCGTGTTTCAGGACCATTAGTATCACAATGGAATCCCAATGATGGTATTAGTACAGAAGATAATTCATTCCAAGCCTTAGTCAAAAAATTAGATGGCAACAATGCCATCGTGCAAATTGTTCGCGATTATACTCAACCTAAACATTCAGTTTGGGGTATCAATGCAAGAAATAGAGAACAAAATTTTTCTTTAAATTTGCTGCTTGATCCAGACATTGATTTCGTGACCTTACAAGGTTCGGCTGGTACAGGTAAAACATTACTCACCATCGCTGCAGGTTTAACGCAGGTGCTCGATCAAAACCGCTATAATGAAATTCTAATGACGCGCGTTACCATTCCTGTAGGGGAAGATATTGGTTTTTTACCAGGCACAGAAGAAGAAAAAATGACGCCATGGATGGGCGCATTAATGGATAATCTAGAAGTACTACATGGCTCACAAGTCGGCGGTAGCTTTGGCCGGGGAGCAACTCAAGATCTGTTACAAAATAAAATTAAAATTCGTTCATTAAATTTTATGCGAGGGCGTACTTTTCTAAATCGCTACATCATTATCGATGAAGCACAAAATCTAACCTCCAAACAAATTAAAACCTTAGTCACTCGTGCTGGTCCAGGCAGTAAAATTATTTGTCTCGGCGATATCAAACAAATCGATACTCCCTATTTGACAGAAACCACCTCTGGTTTAACCTTTGCAGTAGATAGATTTAAGCATTGGGAGCATAGTGCGCACATGACTTTAACGCGTGGAGAACGATCAAGACTTGCATTTTATGCTGCTGAGCATTTATAGTACGCGTTTTACGAGGATAAAAAATGACCGATCAAGCCATCACTTTTGATGATGTTCTTCTTGTCCCTTCATATAATCATCATGAATCAAGAAGAGTTGTAGAAACAATCAGCACCGATCGATTAGGCAAACTCAGTCTAAATCTCCCGGTAATCAGTTCCAATATGGATACCATTACCGAAAGTGGCATGGCTAATTTCATGCACAGTAAAGGCGCCATGGGAGCATTACATCGCTTCATGACTATAGAAGAAAACATTGCTGAGTTTAAGAAATGTAAAGGCAATGTCTTTGTTTCTGTTGGTTGTACTACTGCTGAGCTACAAAGAGCAGAAGCCTTGCGTGATGCAGGGGCGGACTATTTCTGCGTTGATGTTGCTCATGCTCATGCAAAATATGTAGGCAAAACTTTAAAAAGCTTACGTCACCTTCTAGCAGACCGCTGTATCATGGCGGGAAATGTCGCAACCTATGCAGGAGCAGACTATCTTGCTTCCTGTGGCGCCGACATTATTAAAGCAGGTATAGGCGGAGGCTCTGTATGCAGTACTCGTATCAAAACGGGTTTTGGAGTTCCTATGCTCACCTGTATTCAAGACTGCTCTCGTTCTGATCGCTCCATAGTCGCTGATGGTGGGATTAAAACTCCAGGGGATATAGTGAAAGCACTCGCTTTTGGGGCAGACTTTGTCATGATAGGTGGAATGCTTGCTGGTACAGCACCAACTCCAGGAGAGGCAATCCAGAAAGAAGATGGCAGTAAAGTAAAACGCTATCGTGGCATGGCCTCTAGAGAAGCGCAAGAAGCCTTTCTTGGTGAGATGCACGAATGGAAAACCGCAGAGGGAGTAGCAACGGAGGTACCCTTCAAAGAAAATACCGATGCTATTATTGCTGACATCGTGGGTGGATTAAGATCAGGTTTGACCTATGCTGGCGCAGACACTATTAGTGAATTACAACGCAAATTAAATTATGTTGTTGTAACACAGGCAGGGCGTATTGAAAGTTTACCACATAAGTTATTAGAACGATAAAAAAGAATGTAGCCTTGATGCAGCGCGTATTCAAGGCTATACCAATTGATTGAGGTTGTAACCAGGAACCGAGCTATAAACGCTTAAATCGGCACTTACTTGAAAGAACAGTTACGCTCATTCTGAACGTAATGTAAGGCCTATATCTATATAACTTATGAATGATGTCATCGAAGGCAACCGACTACTTTTTTCCTAGAGCCACATCAAGAAGAGGTGGCCCTCGAAGAATAAATCCCATCCTAAATCACATTCCTAATGAAGAACCTTCTGTAACTTCAGGAGTAGAAGGGGTACTATCTGGCTTAGGAGCTTGTCCAGTGTCAAATTGCTGGTCACTAGCTGAACTCAATGATTGTGAAGGATTAGTAACAGGATCAGGAGCCGGAGATAAACTGCTCATCTGCGGAGCAGGGCTATCAACCTGGGGAGAAGAACTATCAACCTGAGGAGCAGAACTATCAACCTGAGGCGCTGGCGTTTGCTGTGTTGTAGAGCTACTTTGTGGCGTCGGAGCTTGTGGTGTCGGAGCTTGTGGTGTCGTCTGCTGTGTTGAACTCTGTTGCGCCGTTGGATCGTCCGGAGTCGGGGCATCTGGTGCTGAAGAATTGCCTTTAGCTTTATTATATCCCGCTACTACAGCTTTGACAATTAGGCTATTTAGTCCTTGGTTAACGCTTGTCACCCACTGCTCAAGCTTATCCATCATCTCCAACATAGGATCTTTCTTTTTATCTTTGTCATCTTTTTTGTCGTTTTCGCCGCCTTGACCAAGAAGGGTCTTTTTCAACTGATCGCCAACCTTATTAGCTACCTTACTAACCGCGCTGTTAGCTACATTCTTTACTTTCCCCAATAGCCCATCCCCTCCTGACTGAGGAGTCGGGGCTGGCCCACTTTGTGGGCTAGGGCTTGTGCCGGGATCAGGAGTTGTTCCGGGATCAGGAGTTGTTGATTCTAGATCGCTGCTAACATTGTCTTCTGGAGTGGACATGAAATAAACCTCAAAAAACTTATTCTATTAATTTAAAGATAGCACATCATTAGTTAATATGACGACATTATCTGAATTCAAAATAACGTTACTTTTATCCTATGCACAAATTAGTAGAATAATATCAATATAGTAAGGTCATCATAACAAAATTTGCCTTATAATAAGTGACAGTCATCGCTAATTTACATTAATTTTGCAGTTTGGATGCTTCTCCTTTTGCAATTACTTTATCGGAAGCAAAGTACAAGTTAATTATACGAAGGTTAACCATGAATTATAACGATTTTCGCTATATGCGTCGAGGCAAGCAACTTTCTTCGCTAACAAGGGATGATCTTCCACTTATAAAACCAATAAATGAACGAGGCTCTGGTAATGAAAAAGCATTACTCCTACTCCATGGATTTTCTTCTACGCCGGCAGTATTTAGATATCTACTCCCTCAAATAAAGCATTATGACGCAATAGTTTGTCCAGCCTTAAAAGGACATGCTGAGAGTATAGAAGCATTTTCACTATCAACAGCAAACGATTGGCGCCTTAGTGCCCATATTGCTTGCAAGTCTTTATTAAAGGAATACCGCAAAGTGGATGTTCTCGGTCTATCGCTAGGCGGTTTATTAGCTTGTGAACTAAGCCAACATTTTACCCTAAACCATCTTTTCCTTTTGGCTCCCGCTCTTAAGTTAAATATGCATGTCAACATGTCCTTAAAATTAGCTCAAGTGTTAAAATGTTTGGGATTTCACCAATTACGCAACTCTGCAGGTAATCTTGTTTCCAATCAGCATGCAGAAATTACTTATAGAAAACTACCTATTGTAACCATCATTGAAATGCTTTCTTTAGCACAAAATTATCAATGGATACCACCAACCTGCCCAACTGATTTATTTTTAGGAACCTATGATGAAGTTGTTGCCTCTGCAGAAGTAGAAAAACTGTTTTCATCTCTGTCCAATGCAACGATACATTGGTTAAAAAATTCCGCCCATCTCCTTCCCTTAGATAATGATGTTCAAGAAATCATTCAATGCATTAATAGTTATCAGTAATGCTTAAATAGCAAAAAATCTATTGAAAAAATGAACTAACTACATTATTTTTCTCCCTCATTTGATTTTAAGGAGTTTTAAATGTTTTCCTTTTTTCCTTCTCAACCCTCTCAAACTATGGCAAGTACAGCAAAAGAAGTAGGAAAATTCGCTTTAGGTGTTATGACTATAGCTACTGCATATTTGGCCCTAGAGTATAGTGCGGCCAATGATGATGAAATCGCTGAAACATCCCAAGAAGAGGGCTCATCTTCATTTCTAGATTGTCTCGTGGAAATGCTAACGGAATTTGGGGAAGGAAACAACCATCGTTATAATGAGGGAAGAGAGGAACTACTGCGCACACTACCTTAGCCCCATACTGTTTTATTAGGATTTAGCAGAATTATTTCTGCTAAATCCATTAAACACGCTCTATGGGAACTGTTTATTGTAACGGTTAAATTGTTCTGTATCGAACAGACTCCACTCTCTCATATTCAATACCGAGCCATTATTAGCCATAAAATCAGCGCGTGTTGTAGGAATATTATAATAATAAATATCACTCGCGTCCGTCGCCAGGCTGCTCTGATGGTTTACTGAGGAAATTTCAGCAACGGATCTATCATGTGTCTTAACAAAGCTGCGTTGAGCGCGCAAATATCGGCCTTTAAAACGAGCATTATCCCATAACTCCACTTCGAGTCTATTAACAATACCAGCTAATTGGATTTTTGCCGCCTTTGTTGCTCTAATCGTTAAGTGATTACTCTTTATCCAGTAAAAACTAAGCCAACCACCACCCTCTATATCTAATTTAGATAGACTAGCAAAGCCAGTTAACTGAACCTTAGGGTTCCCTTTTAGACGAATTTGCACATCATGAGAGGTAATGCCACTGATTTGCGTTAAACCATTCCCTGCCACCACTATTTTTTGCAAGCCAATACTGCCACCCAACTGCGTGGTGCCCTGATTCGCTAGATAAAGTTCTAAAAAGCGCGTGTGTAACCTATTTCCTTTAACTATGCCCGCTCCTGTATAACGTAGGGTATTAAGAAATTGTCCTCTAACATCGGCAGTGACCTCTCCATAACGAGGATAACCATTACCTATCGCTAAATAAAGGGTGGTGCCACTAACGGCAGTTGTTACTTGAGCAAGATCTCTGGGATCTCCCATTAATATAACTTGTGGCTTTTTATAACCAGTATGCAAATTGAGATTAATTCGTCCTTGAGCATTGACCTGAGTAAACGCACCAACCTGTCGATATTGTTTAAAACTATGCCCAGAATACTGTAGCTGTGGGGGAGGCATTTTTTGTCGTGAGTGATGAGCACATCCTGATAGAAAAAAGGCAATTAAAATCAATAAATAACACCGCTTTAACATGTTCTTATTTCCTGAAACAATAATCCCTCTACATTAGAATAAGTTCTAGCAATGTGCAACAGCACATCTTACTTAAAACCAAGACTCTTTAGAAAAATTAGATAAAATCACATTACTAGAGCAAGAATCATGTTCAGGATAGGCTGGAGCCTTATTGATTAAAACATTTAAAGATTCGTTAAAAGGAATTAGTGGCGGCAGTTGGATAAATATGTCAACTAATACCCCATTTTTACATCCTAGATAGAGTTTATCCTCGTTATTTTTGCCAAATGATGTGGCAATTAACTCACGTAGGGTCGCTAATTTTACTACTTCACCTTTATGATGGGTTAAATATTGTCCAAAAACAGATTGATCCGCTTCTGTTGTTAAGCGCATTGCCAGAGTAAAATAATCATCCGGCATTAATATTTGACAACTGCCATGTTTATTCCATTCATGCCGCTCTAAACAACTGCCATAATGATAGCTAGGCATCAATTGTTTTAATTGCTCCGCTACAGCAGGACTCAGATTTAAAGGAGAGTAATCACAATGATTGGCTCGCGGGTTAACACCACAAAATCCATAACGCTGTCCACAGGCATCTTGATTGGGCCATAAACCATGCAACGTTAAGTGAGTAGCTTGGTAAGAGTTAGGAGATAATTTACTGCATTCGGGTTTACCTGCTTCATAACCGTAAGTTTGACAAAATCCAGGTTGAGAACTTAAAGCTAAAACGTAAGAATCAGCTCTTCCCGCATCAGCACTGCATCTATTCGTATCGCGTTGATTATACTCGGTGATTCCACAATTGGCATTGACCCAACGGAGTGTATTATGGCTTTCTGGTAACTCTATTCGCACCCAGTCAGGAGGACTCTTATTAATTTCTTTGAGTGGATAATGATAGGTTGGCCGAACCATTAAATGTTCCGGATTGGTTTTTTTATTTTTGGAGATATAGGCTGGGCAGGATTGCGTCGCTTCAAAAGTTCCACTAACGACATGAGACGCATTGACACTAAAAGAACAGGCAAGCAAAAACAGGGTAGCGGACTTTATCATTGAGTCATCCTGACCAAGTTTGATAATAGCATTATACCTAAGACAATAATGAAAGCTAGCTTTTGTTTTTTTTGCGAATAAATCTAATAAATAATACCCTTACTCCCTAGTTTCTATACGAAACAGGTATTGATACAAATAGTTAACAGGAAAAAATAACCTATTAAAGGTCGTAAATAACTGATAGCTATTTAAATGGGGCAGGGATAGTCTCTTCCGGTAATAGACCACATCTTTCTTTATTTCTACATCCCACGCTTCTGCCGCAGGATGTAAAACTTCCTCACCATTACAGGAGTCCGTGACCGCGTCACGGAACATTAAGGAAAAGGCAACCTTTCACATCCCCACTTTTTCATGTCGTATAACACGCAAAAGCAGAGGATTCAAAAATGTGTTTTTACAGAGCAGTTACTTCTTCAGCCTGAAGCCCTTTAGCACCTTTACTCACTACGAACTCTACGCGCTGACCTTCTACCAAAGATTTACGTCCAGCAGAGCCAACGATGGCGCGAAAATGCACGAACACATCATCTTGACCATTATCTCGACTAATAAAACCATAACCTTTAGCATCATTAAACCACTTTACGTGACCAGTTTCTTTCACAGACATTTCGATTTTCCAAATAAAATTAAATAAATACTTGCACTAGGTGCTTCTAAGAAAAAATAAAGTGTTACGTTTGGTCGCAGTAGATTAGCTGCTATCAGCAGCACTAAGGCAGGGATTTTCACGAAAAACAAGATTTTAACCAAAAGCTTATAATACAAGTATCTATGATTATACCATGAAATGTAACAAATGACGAGCAATAGGTACAAATTACTTAATAAATGACCCAATATTATCCTCTTAGAGCCATTATCAACCTATTACCTTTTATTTGTAATCACTATAGAAAAAAGTAAGATATGAATAGAAGATAAAATCACTGTCATTAAATAACGTTCGCTTCAGATAAGCAAGTTCGTATCCCGGCATCTCCTCAGCACAAAGGGTTCCGATGTAAGTGACATTCTTATCCGAGAATAACGTTAAATAATGACAGTAATAGTGGCTGAACTAACTCATCATATGATAATGCATCTATCCTTAGGCTTAGGAGCCTCATCCAAAGAGTCCAACGGAGGGTAAACAGGTTGAGTGAAAAATCTCCATGCACGCCCGACATTGACCCAGGAAAAATCCTCTTCATAAGTCTTATTAGAAAAGAATAATTCATTGATCGTATCAGTAGCCTTATTGGCCACACAGGCAACATCCTCAAATCCACCGAGTACATAAGAGCCCAAATATAGGGTATTACCATTTTGCTGCTCTTTATCCAACTCCAAGCGAAGATGCCACGGTAGAGTAGACATATAATCCTCCCAAATTTTCTCTTCTACCACAGAGCAGTCGGTAACTCCTTCAATAGTCATTAACTCCCTTTTAATCGCCTCATGATCAAAAGTAAATTCTTTAGTGTTAGGTGGCAAATTGATATAAACCGTACATAATCGTCCCTCCTCTGGATCGGGACGGTTATCCCTTGATGTAATTAGGGCGAGCTGCCCAAACCCATTTTCTTCTAGTGCATTTGGGAAAAAATATTGCCGAGCAGGTAATCCTTTGATTCTATAAACTGCAACTGGATAACGGTAAGATTCTAATTGCTCTACACATTGACGTTCCGTTTCGCTCATATCCAAATTCAAAGTGGGCCAGTTTTTAGGAGAGTTCGCCAGTACTAATACATCAGCTGTTTCACTATAAGCTATTCCATTTTGTTGGTATTGTACTGTTACTTTATCTGATTCTCTTTTAATCTCTGTTATTTTAGCTGACAAACGCACATCCCAATGAGCAGCAATTTTCTCCATTACTAGCTGGAAACCGCCATGAATGGCAAGCAAACCAGGCTGCCGCAATATCGTGTCTGAAACCAGAATTTCCGGAATGGTCATTTTCCCCATGTATTCAAGCACGCTATAGGTTGGACAGTGAGATAAATCGCCATAACCAAAACCAGGAACGAAAGACTTTAATAAAAGAGGAATATGCTGCATATTTCTTAGCTTGGCGTATTCCATGAATGGTACTAATAACGACTCAGGAAGCTCTGTTTTATTCTGTTTTGCCCTCTTATAAACCCCATAATCACCATTAAATACGGTAATCTCTTGAGTTACCTGGCCCATGAACGTTATCTTTTCAGAAGGCGACAAATTGTCATATTTTTTTCTGATTTCAACCGTCTCAGGAACCGTAGGAATCATGTCTTCAAAACCAATATCGTATTTATTTAATGCGTCAAGAACAACACCGTAATTTGCAGCAACGATCCCTGCCCCCCATTCTGTTTTTAGATTGGGGTGCTGAGGATCAGAAAAAGTATGACATTTACCACCAACTACAGGTTCTTTCTCCAAAAAAATAAATTTTATTTCTTTCTGTTGTTCTTGAGCTAGCTGTTCCAGTCTGAGTGCAGCAAATAAAGCGCTTGGTCCTGCACCAACAAAAATTACTGTATTGGGTAAGTTCTTCATAAAAAATCCTTTTTTATTTGAGCATAATCGAATCAATAGATTAAGAAAAATCAACGACCCAATAGTCCTTTAGCCCATAAATACATCACACTTGAAAACAAAATAGTTCTGTTTCATAAGGCGGTGTTTGTCTAAAGTAAAGAAACACCATAGAAACATAAATAATGCGGTAATAAAGTAAAGGATACTGGTTAGCCATGAGGCATAATGAATAACTTATTGTTTTTCAATAGGTTATTCAAAATATAAGTTAGCTTAGTCCGAAAAGAAAATCCACTAAATATATCAATAACACGCATTGCCTAACCACAATTTGCTTACTGAATTATATAGGAGGAATTAAAGTTAAATCAGATAACATGGACTGAAGTTCCGTCGCCAACGATAATAATAGTAAATCATTGCCTTGAGCCGCCCCCATTTGGATGGAGATAGGCAATTGCTCATGAAACGACACCGGTAGGGTCATAGCTGGAAGACCTGCTTGGTTAAATATAGAAGTAAATGGCGAAAACTCTGTATTTTTCTGCAAATAGCTAAAAAACTCATCATCCATTCTTAATTGCCCTATCTCCAATGGTAACTGCGCTAAAGCTGGAGTTAGTACTACGTCTGTATGCCTCAAGAACTCATGAAGAGGATTCAGTAATTGGTATAAATTATTTTTTGCATTAATTAATTCATGCGCATGAATCGCTTTACCTCGTTGATAAAATTCCCAGGTAATTGGCTCTAGCTCATGCCGTTCCGCGTTTCGACCTAATATACGCTGTTGTAAATTGATTGCCGCACAAGTATTAGCAGCAATGAGAATCAAAGCGCATTCACCTATTGCATCCAGATTTAATTCTAAATGTTTCTTATCTACATGATGACCTGCGTCTTCCAATAACATCTGAACTTTCTTTACCGCCGCATGATAAGGAGATGCCACAGGAACCGGGGCAAAAACCCCCTCTAAATAAGTAATAGTTAATGGCCTTCTTTGCTCAGAAAGAGGATGCACTTGGTTTAAGTTAGCCAATTTCCCAAATAAAGCAACAGTATCGCGTACGGATCGAGCAAGTACAAAATTAGTAGCCATACCAGACCATAACTCCCCAACCCAGGGCCCTGTTGGCGTTAATCCTGTTGTCGGTTTAAAGCCAAACAAACCACAGCAGGCAGCAGGGATACGAATGGAACCGCCTCCGTCACTCGCTGTAGCCACAGGTGCAATGCCAGAAGATATTGCAGCAGCCGATCCTCCTGAAGAGCCTCCGGGAGTTCTACTGAGCTCATAAGGATTGCGACAAGCGCCAAACAATACCGGCTCAGTAACGTATGAAAGACCTAATTCTGGAGTATTAGTTTTAGCAAAGGGAACAAATCCTAAAGCAATTAACTTTTTTAGTAAATCACTCGTTTGCGGAGCCTGATTGCTGGAAAAAAAACGAGAGCCTTCTGTACTTCTAATTCCCTTAAGCGCATGTCCTAGATCCTTTACTAGTAAAGGAACTCCGTAATAAGGCTCATCACCACGCATTTCGCTTAAACAGTGCTCAGCAAATGCAGAACAATCCGTCACTACAGCGTTAATAGCAGGATTGACTTCATCAATGCGCCCAAAGGCACAATTAAGTACCTCTTTGGCACTCACTTGACGATTTCTTATAAGAGAAGCCAATTCATGTACATCTAAGGATACATATTCATTCACCTGCATTCTTTGCTCCTTACAAAATAATAGATCTTATCTATAACCCGAAGATTTTGCTTTAATGCAAGACATCCAGAATTTGAATTGCAAAATTTACATAAAGCCAACGGAGAACCATTACAAATTAAAATGGGTTAATTGGCGGCAACACTTGTGATTTTCGTTTTACATTCGATTGCGTTCTCTTCATTGACTGCACTGCCCGTAATAGCTCATCACCTCGCCATAAAATTCCATCTTCTTGTCTATATAAGACTTGTGACAACAGATGCAATTGTTTCTTTAAATGAGCATCTATTACTAATTTGGTAAGGTCTGTTAAATTCAATAAAGGTGCATCTGGCCAATGTAATGAAGCCCATTTTAATAACGCATCACGAGCTCGTGCTGGGTTTCCTTCCGAACAAGCCCTTTCTAGCTCATCTAAAGCATGTTTGTATTGTCCTTTACCCAGCTTTCTTGAACGGCGCTGCCATCCCCATAAACCAAGAGTAATAATCCAAGCAAGAGCGAAGGCCGCGGCCGCTACCCATCCCCAGTTATTGGCTTGTGAGGAAGATGACGCTTCTGCTGGGGGTTGCTTTACAACAACTTCTTTGTTGGCCGCTTTAGGTTTTTCATTGTTTACCACTCCAGTTGTTGCAGGAGTAATTTCTAAAGTTCTTGGCGCTAAAATGGCAACTTCCTCCTTACCTGTTTCTGTATTAAACCAAGGAAGACGTAGTTCAGGAATAATTGCTTTGCCAACCTTATTAAATAAATAAGTCACTTTAATTTCCGTGCTACCAATGATTTCCCCTTGATTCACTTGATTTTTATCAGCGCCTTTTTCTGGATAGACACTAAAGGCATTGGCTTCCTCGAACTTTAAAGAAGGTAATAATTCTGCGGGAATACCCGTACCCTCTATAGTCACTATGCGAGTTAACGTACTGCCCTGACTGATTGTCTGACTAGGGTTTTCGTAATGCTCGGTTAACTTAATTTGTTTTGCTGGTAACCATATTTTTCCCGTGTATTGAGCAGGAATTGGTTGAACAGTTACATTGATTGCTTTATCTTGCGCCTGGACACGCTGAGGAACTAGGTCATAAACAAGTGCAGTAAATACAGGAGATTTTATTTTTAAGGTGCCACTTTTTTGTGGGAAAATGGCATAACTTTGCTCCTCAACAAAATAATTCGTACCATTTTGTACTACTGGATAACGCTTAGTGTCTCCTAAGGAAATTAATAAAGCATCGTCAACCCGCGGATCTTGATAGTTTCCATTCAATAATTGCGTATCATTTGCGGTATATAATTTTATAGTATATGTAATCTGTTGATTTACATAAGCTTTTTTCTCTTTAACCTCTGTAGTTAAAAATACATCCTGCGATTGGTTGGCGTTCACTTGCGGCTGCGTACTTTGGGTGGATGTTCCTTCAACCACATTAACTGTAAACGGAGTACTTTGCTCTAAACCAATTTTTATAGCTGGAATAGTTAAAACCCCTGTTTTTTTTGCTTTTAATGCCACGATCCATTGGCTAGACGATTGAGCTTGCCCATTGATTATTGAATAACTTACATTTCTTTCTGTACCGAGAATCACGAAATCCTTTTGTAATACGGTGAGATCAGGAACGCCATGATTTTGAGGGTCATCTTGAATTAGGGATAATTTAAAGGGTTCCCCTCGCGTTATTTGTGACGGTTCAACCTGCACTTGTATTTCAGCATGTGCCAATACACTGAATAAGCTTAAAACAGCGCCCATGATTAACTTTTTCATTGATACCACCCACGTTCTCGTCTTAAATGATCACGTAAAAATTTTTCTCTTAATAATCCCCCCGGATCATCGGGAATTAATCGCAACCATTGCTCTTTTGCTTGTTGTTTTTCTCTAGCCCCTTCTGACTGCTCTAGATCAGTTTGATTTTGATCATTTTTTTCACTTTTATTAAGTTTTTTCTGTTGCTGATTCTTCTGACTTTGTTCTTTGTTTTGCTGATTTTTGTTTTGCTGATTTTTGTTTTGTTGATCTTTGTTTTGTTGATCTTTGTTTTGTTGATCTTTGCTTTGTTGATCTTTGCTTTGTTGATCTTTGCTTTGTTGATCTTTGCTTTGTTGATCTTTGCTTTGTTGATCTTTGCTTTGTTGATCTTTGCTTTGCTGATCTTTGTTTTGCTGATCTTTGCTTTGTTGATCTTTGTTTTGCTGATCTTTGTTTTGTTGATCTTTGCTTTGTTGATCTTTGTTTTGCTGATCTTTGTTTTGCTGATCTTTGTTTTGCTGATCTTTGTTTTGTTGATCTTTGTTTTGCTTCTTCTCTTGATCTTTTTTCAATAAATCTTTAAGCAATTTACGATTATAAATTGCGTCTTGGTTGTTTGGATTTAACGATAATGCTTTATTATAAGCCTCTATAGCTTGCTCATATTGACCCATATGAGCTAGAGCATTACCTTGGTTATAATAACCTTGCTCTGTTTTTAGCCCTTTATATAACTCTCCTGCTTTTTGATAATCCCCAGCTTTATAACTCGCTGTTGCAGCCCAATCCATACGTTCAAAAGTCTCTTTTGCTTTCTTATATTGTGCCCTATTCATTAATGACTGGCCTTGCTGATCTGGGGTATACCATAAATCTTGCCAGCTAAAAGCTAAAATAGGTGACGAAAATAAAATAATTATTAAAAAGAGTACCCGTCGTATCATACTGCTACCCTCTGCAACCAACCACGTTGAAATACTGGCAACAAAAAAGCTAAAGCGACAATTAAAAACCATCGACCTTCGTCACGCCAAAGAGGAATATTATCTTTATCATTAAGAGCAAAATCAGTATTCTTACCTGCAGAATTTAGCCACTGCTCTAAGTCTGTTGAATCGGGTGAATAGACTAATAACTGACCATGGCCAGAGTTCGCAAATTGCTGAAATAATGGATTCAAATTTTTATCTGCTTTTACGGGCATAATAGAAGAGAAAATACCAGACTGAGCCAAGGTATTCGCTGTTTCTATGGCACTTGAGCTAGGAGAATCCGCCGTTAAAACCAAAATCTGTCCTTGTTTATAGCCTGCTTGCTGAATCAATTTACTTGCCTCATTTAATGCAGATTCTAATTTGTGTCCGCGCACCGGCATAATATCTGGAGTTAACGCGGATAATAGCGACGTTATAGTTTGCCCGTCATCGGTTAAAGGAGACACAACAAAGGGCTCCCCTGTATAGACAATTAATCCAAACTGCCCCTCATTTTTACGACTAAATAAATCATGCAACTTAAATTTAGCGCGACTAAGGCGATTAGGGGTCAAATCAGTCGCCATCATATTGGGAGACATATCTAAAACCAATACTCTTGGCTCTATTGGCTTATAGGTTGGCGTTGGAAGTTTGTACCAGGCCGGGCCCGCAAGGCTAAAAATCATAAACAAAATACTAAGAAATAAAAAAGACAAAGAAGTCATACGCTTACCCTGCCCCTTTTTCTGCACCAAATGAGCTAATAAATGGCTATCACATACTTCACTCCAAGCATGCAACTGCGGGGCTTGCCGCCATGATAAAATAGCAAATCCTATTAGAGGAATAATAGCCAATAACCACCAAGGTCTTAAAAAATGAAATTCAGCCATCATGATTTTACCTCCCTTTGGCGAGGCAAAGAATTCACTCGTGGAACAAGATCAGTTTTTCCTGCCATCCAGAAAAAACATAACAATAAGGCCAATCCCACAAACCAAGGGTAATAGTCTTTTTGCGGCCGTATTGTAGCCTGTTCCTGAGTTGTTGTTTCTAAATCATTAATCGTTTTATAGATTGAATGTAAGGTTTCCGTATCTGTAGCGCGGAAATAACGACCACCAGTTATTTGTGCCATTTTTTTCAGCGTCTCTTCATCAAGATCAGCGGAAGCATTAGGAATGAACAGATCATTAGCCAGCGCTCTTGGATCAGCCTCAGCACCTAAACCTATAGTATAAACTTTAATCCCATCTTCTTTGGCTAGTTCCGCAGCCTTTAGTGGCCTTAATATACCAGCGTTATTAGCGCCATCGGTTAGCAGTATAATGATACGACCGGTGTCGGGTACTTCTTCCAAACGTTTTACCGCTAATCCCACAGCATCACCGATGGATGTCATTGGACCTGCAAGGCCGGGCGTAGCGTCTTCAATGCGCATCAATATACTGTGCTTGTCATAAGTCAAAGGAGTCTGCAAATAAGCTCGACTACCAAAGAGAATTAAACCAATCTTATCACCAGTCCTATCTTGGACAAATTGTGACGCAGCGCGTTTCACCACCGCTAATCGACTCATTGGGCGTCCATGCAAAATCATATCATTGATATCCATGCTATTGGATAAATCCAGAACCATCATGATGTTATATCCCTCGCGAGTCACGGGTACAGGTTCACCAATCCAGCGAGGTCCTGCCAAAGCAAAAACCAGTAATACCCAGATTAGTGCAGGAATTAATAACAGTGATTGTGCGGACATGGAATGTCTTTCATGCTCCACTATGTTTAACATGGCGTCAAAAAAAGGAACTTTTAAAGCCGTTGGCAATTTTACTTTTGCTCGTGGCACTAAATACCAAATGATTAAAGGCAAAGGAAGGAACAGTAAAACCCAAGGAGTGGCTAGTTCGAACATGGCGCGCTCCTTTGCTTAATCCAAAGTTGGGCCTGAATGATAAGCGGCTGTAGATCCACAGTTTCACTCGTTTTAAAAGGAGAATCGAGTAACATGGATTTGACAGAATAAAAATCCACACCGTTACCTGTTTTATTTAAAAACTCAATCCATCCATCACCATGCAAACTAGCTACTGCCGATCGTGGATAATAGACTAACGCTACTCGTCTTAATAACTCTGAAATGCAGGCACTTGTTAATTGAGCATTTCTCTCTTTCTCATATTGAATGGTGTAATTCTTCAATAATTCTAAGGCTTGATTTTTTGCCAAAGCATCGCGACGTCTTTTACGAAGGAAATAAGCAAATACAATCGCCATTACAAGGATCATCAACATGACCACATACCAACCAGGTGCTAATGGCCACCAACCTATAGAATCGGGGAGATGAATGTCTTTTAATTGTGTTAACTCATCCGCTTTAGCCACGAGTCCTCCTGGGAAAAGTCAGACGAACAATCTGTGCTAAATCCGCATCAGCAGTAATTTGTACATACTGGATTTGTAAGCTTTTAAATTGCTCTTTTAACTGCTGTATCCTTTGTTGGCAATAATCTTCATAAGCAGTAGTAACCGTTTCAAGCTTGGTATCAAGTAAAATTTCTTGTTGACCGTTAGTAATAGCATATTGCTGAGGTTTAGGTGGTGCTAACTCTATAGGATCACAGACGTGATAAGCCAGAACATCATTATGCCCTCTTAACCGATTCAAGTGTTGCTCACACTCACTGTCCATAGAATAGAAATCGCTAATTAATACCAAAATACTTCCAGGTCTTATGACTCGTCGTAATCGCACTAAAGCATCGCTAAGCATTCTTGGTTTTTCCTCGCGTTGTGCTTCAGTTTGATCAGTATACTGACTCAGTGCCGCTAATAAAGGAAGAACCCCGGCATCACGTCCGCGTGGAATAAATTCACTATGTTGACTGGCAGAAAAAAGAAAGCCGCCAATTCGATCTCCTTGCTTAATAACGGTCCAAGCAATGATTGAGGCCAATCGAGCAGCAATTACTGATTTAAACGCTATTTTTGTACCAAAAATCATAGACGGATTGAAATCAGCAAGAATCACAACAGGCCTCTCTCGTTCCTCTTGATAGAGTTTTACGTGAGGTTTCCCGGTACGAGCAGTAATTCGCCATTCCATGTGACGAATTTCATCCCCAGCCTGATAATTTCTCACTTCAGCGAAATCCATTCCCCGACCACGTATTTTAGATAAATGATTTCCAGAACGCAGGGCTTTTATTTCAGGTGGATATTGCACTGACTGAGCATAGCGTCTAAGACCAATCAATTCATTTAATTCTGCGACAACACCATCAGCCATAAAAACCTCTAAGGAATAGCGACCAGACGTAATAAGGCATCAATGAAATCATCACTATTTACTCCCTCAGCTTCTGCTTCATAACTCAATAAGATCCGATGACGCAATACATCGTGAGCGATCGCATGAATATCATCAGGAGTGACATAATCTCTACCAGCAAGCCAAGCATGGGCTTTAGAACATCTATCCAAGGCAATAGTGGCTCTCGGACTAGCACCAAAACGCAACCATCGACCTAACTCCGCACTGTAAACACCTGGATTACGTGTTGCAACAACCAATTGCACCAAGTAATGTTCCAATGCTTCACTAGTATGCACTTTAAGCACTTGCTGACGTGCTTCAAATAGAGTTTTTTGTGCTAATTTCTCGGTCTTAACCTTTATATTACTAGTAGGGGTGCCTTGGGCTTCTTTTCGAGCCAAAGCTAAAATCTCATGCTCCACTTTAGCATCAGGATAGCCAATTTTCACGTACATTAAAAAGCGGTCTAATTGAGCTTCAGGTAAAGGATAGGTCCCCTCCTGCTCGATTGGATTTTGTGTCGCCATGACTAAGAACAATTCGGGCAAGGGATAGGTTTTACTGCCAATGGTTACCTGCCTTTCCGCCATGGCCTCAAGTAAAGCTGATTGTACTTTAGCAGGGGCTCGGTTAATTTCATCAGCCAAAATCAAGTGATGAAATATGGGACCAGGCTGAAATACAAATGAATTGTCTTGAGGATGATAGACATCTGTACCGGTCAAATCACCAGGTAATAAATCTGGAGTAAACTGGATTCGATGAGAATCCCCTTCAACTACATCAGATAATTCCTTAATTGCACGAGTTTTTGCTAGCCCAGGCGCGCCTTCAACTAATAAATGGCCGTCTGCAAGTAAGGCTATTAACAAGCGAGAGATCAAGCCCTTTTGACCTAAAATTCGTGAGTTCAGATGGTTGCTGAGTTGTAACATTTGCTCTTGTACAGAAACCACGACTTTATCGTCTAACTGCTCCATTACATTCACCTTCTTAAAAGATTTAATCCTAACGTGAATTCAATCGGATGCCAAGTAAAGCAACTACCTAGCGAGTGTTGGTCTGATATTATATAAAACCCGCTAAGTAGATCTCAATAGTTTATTATGAAGCTAGGATAGTAATTTCATTAAAATGAATTCCTCTAGCACATCAAAAGACATGCCCAGTGTTTTGATCTCCTTGCCCCATGGTTATTTAAGAGGATCTATTCTACTTTAACTAGGCATCTACCAAAATTTCTTTTATGGGAAAATACTAGCCTGGATGCTCATGAATGGTAATCTGGCTGCAATTCCAGAGGCATCATCTGTTGCAGATGTTCATATAATGAGATAATTTCCTCGCAAAACACATGTAGTTGTTGCTGATCCTCCCATAAATCATAACTAATTCCCTTATTAAACACTTGTTGACGTGACAGCGTTTTTAGCAAGAGCAGCTCCTGACTAGAGAAACCAAGATGACTATTTAATTCAACCAGTTCCATTAACTTTTTATATTCCTTTATAGGTCTATGCTCGTGTAAACAATAGGCTTTGAACGTCAGTTGAAACGCAACATACATCAGAGAAGTAACAGATGATAAAGCATCGATAGAATCCCCTCCAGGCGCGCTGCCACTAGTTATCTGCTGCATTAAATAATCTGCAGCATAAGCATGTTGTGTTGCAACACTAAGCAACTCTAAAGGAGATAAATAACGCTTGTCCATGGTAAAATGTTTCCTGTTTCTAAAGTGCTTTTATATAACAAACCTGAGCCCTATATATAACGAGACTCATAGTAAAACAATGGCTCATGCATCATCGATAGGTAATGTCGAGCTCTTATTTACTGATCTATGGTAAAATGTGAGCGAATTATATCCTTGAATTCATTATATGCACACAATTATTAATAGCCCATGGCAAATAGGATCTTTAACTCTTCCTAATAGGTTGATTCAAGGCCCTTTGGCTGGTTACAGTTGCGCTCCTTTTCGTCAGCTTTTTTATCAATTCACTCCCCCTGCCTTTTGTGTGACAGAAATGAGTTCGGCCGTCGATATTATCAACAAACATGCCCCGCAATCTCGCTATCGTTACCGTTCTCCCCAAGAGAAACTCCTCTCCTATCAAATTTCAGGTAATGACATGCATATTATGGCGCAAGCGGCGCAATTATTAGAATCTCACGGAGCTGATCTAATTGATGTCAATTGTGGTTGCCCGAAAACTAAAATCCGTAAAAAAGGAGCGGGAAGTGCCCTCTTGGACGAACCACAAAAACTAGTCGATATTATAAAAAAAATTCGTGCCACCATATCGATCCCCCTAACAGTTAAAATTCGCATTCAGGGAAATAGCAACGATGAAACACTAGCTAAAAGGATCGAAGAGGCCGGGGCTGATGCCCTCATTGTTCATGGTCGACGCTGGATAGACGATTATGATGTTGCTTGTGACCTGGAGCAAATAGCGCAAATCAAACAAAGCATCAGCATTCCTGTGATTGCTAATGGTGATATCCATGACAGCTTAACCTTACAAAGAGCAATAAAAACAAGTTCCTGTGATGCCTTTATGATAGCAAGAGCAGGCAGTGGGCGCCCTTGGCTCTATCAAGAGCTTCTCGAACAACATGCTATGGAAATCACTCAATCCGAGAAAATAAAATTATTCCTATATCATCTTGAAGGTCTAGCCCGTCTTGAAGACGAGTTTAAAGCGATACTGCAAAGTAAATCGCTAATACGTTATTATTTTAGACAACAGCTTCATCAACAGCAATTAGAACAATTTTATAAATTGTCGTCTATAGAAGCTATTGAACTTTATTTGCAACACGTCCTAGATCTGCAAATGGTTTAACTAGGCACAAAATAATTGTGCTATTATTTATCAATGATCCCCCCTAGTTATAAGGAAATAACATGGCCATGAATGTCACCCAAAAAATAATCCATGCTCATCTCCTGCATGGAAAGATGGAACCAGAAACAGAAATAGCCTTAAAAATAGATCAAACGCTCTGCCAGGATGCTACAGGAACATTAGTCATGCTCGAGTTAGAAGCCATGGACCTGGAACGCACCAAAGCAGAGGTTTCGGTGCAATATGTCGATCATAATTTAATTCAAGAAGATAATAAGAATGCAGATGATCATCTTTTCCTGGAAAGTGCGACAAAACGCTTTGGTATCTATTACAGTAGGCCAGGTAATGGAATAAGTCATGCGGTGCATATGCAAAATTTTGGCATCCCAGGAAAAACTCTTGCCGGCTCAGACAGCCATACCTGCGCAGCGGGCTCTCTTGGCATGATTGCTATTGGTTCAGGAGGATTAGAAGTCGCCATGGCGATAGCTGGTTATCCTCTCTACATCAAAATGCCTAAAATATTCGGCGTTAAATTAACGGGCTCATTACCTGATTGGGTCAGCGCCAAAGATATTATTTTAGAGATGCTACGTCGTTATGATGTTAAAGGAGGTGTTGGCTACATCATTGAATATTATGGAGAGGGATTAAAACATTTATCAGCCATGGATAGGCACGTTATAGCCAATATGGGGGCGGAATTAGGAGCTACGACGTCTGTTTTCCCTTCAGATGAAATCACTTATGAATTTTTAAAAAGCCAAGGTCGTGATGCCGATTGGAAAGAACTTAAAGCGGATAAAGAAGCCACATACGATAAACATGATGAAATCAATTTATCTACTCTTGAACCCCTTATTGCCAAACCAACCAGCCCTGGTAATGTAGTTCCCGTAGCAGAAATTGCAGGTGAAGAGCTTTACCAAGCGTATATAGGATCATCGGCTAACCCTGGCTATAGAGATTTTGCTATTGCTGCTGAAATAGTTAAAAAACAAACAGTAAAGCCCTCTGTCTCCTTTGACATTAATCCTAGTTCTCGCACTATTTTAGAAGAGTTAGCTCGTGATGGACACTTAGGCAGTCTTATTCATGCGGGAGCCCGCATACACCAGGCCGGTTGCAATGGCTGTATTGGTATGGGACAGGCACCTGCGACTGAAAAAAATAGTTTACGGACTGTCCCTCGTAACTTCCCTGGGCGCTCAGGAACAACGGAAGACCACGTCTTTTTGTGCAGTCCAGAAACTGCAGCGGCATCTGCATTAATGGGAGTAATCACCGATCCCAGAACATTAAAAATGCCTTACCCTAAAATAACGCTGCCAAAGAATAGAATATTAAATCGTGCCTGTCTTGAATCTCCTTTAACATTGCAGGAGGCAAAAAAAATCTCTTTAGTTAAGGGACCAAATATTGTTTCATTACCTGAATTAGATCCTTTGCCCAATTCATTAACATTACCTGTATTACTGATAGTTGGAAATAATATTTCAACGGATGAGATCTCTCCGGCAGGAGCAAAAGTACTTCCGTATCGCAGTAATATTCCTAAAATTAGTGAGTTTACCTATACCCATGTTGATAAGGATTATGTACCTCGTGCCAAAAGGCATAAGGGATTCCATGCCATTATTGGGGGAGACAATTATGGCCAAGGTTCCAGTCGTGAACATGCGGCATTAGCTCCTCGGTATTTGGGTCTAAGAGTGGTCATAGCCAAAAGTTTTGCTCGTATTCATTGGCAAAATTTAGTTAATTTTGGCATCTTGCCACTGGTCTTCAAAAATCCTAAAGACTATGACGCAATCAAACTCAATGATGTCATCGAAATTAGTAACTTACCGACTATTTTAGATAAAGAAGAATGGACCATAAAAATTAATCACAAGGATGTAATCGTGCAACATACTTTATCTGAGCGTCAGAAAGAAGTGCTCAGCCTAGGTGGATTAATTAATTGGGTAAAACAAGACTTAGACAGTCAAAAATCGTTGCGTAAACACGGGTAAATCTGCCAGGCCGCAGCTATGAGCCGAGGGTTCGATTTATACTTAGACTCGGTTCTGTACTCTCTATCCTACCAAGCTTCTCCCCCCATCGACGTTTAATGTTTGTCCAGTGATAAATGGGTTTTGCGCCAGACTTAAAACAGCCTGTGCAATAAACTGGGGATTACCATGCCGTTTTAACGGCGTTTTTGCAATGATCTTTTGCTGCTCTTCTCTAGTTAAACTATTAACATTTTCTGGCCACATAATAGCGCCAGGGGCAACGGCATTGACTCTGACTTCGGGGGCAAATTCACGCGCTAAAGATTCCGTTTGCATTTTTAAGGCGGCTTTGCTTTGGCAATAAACGCTATATCCTTTCAGCGGTTTTTCTGCATGTATATCGGTTATATTAATAATGCATCCACTTCGCTCTTTTAATAAAGGATAAGCTGCCTGACTAAGTAAAAAAGGAACTTTGACATGAATGTCAAAAAGCGCTTGCCAATCGGTGGCGCTAAATGAATCATACTCCGTACGCACAAAAATTGACGCGTTATTTACTAATAAGTCCAAACGGCCAGTCCAATCAGATATTGTTGTCATTATTTCCTGTGCCGCAAGATCTTCAGTAAGCTCTCGTTGCAAAATAAGAGCACTATCTTGTTGTTTATTATTCAGTTCTACAGCAAGCGCATGAGCCTCACTCAAAGTATTACGACAGTGAATCACTACTTTATATCCAGCTTGATGCAATAAAGTAACGATGGCTGCCCCAATACGTCGCGCCCCGCCAGTCACTAAAGCCACTTTCGCTGCTTGTTTGTTTGCCTGATTCAAGGTATGTTCCCCATTTTAAGTCATTTATATCGATTATGAGTTTAATACAAACGCTGCATGCCCACTTAGCCCAACGCAAAGAAATACCCTTCGTAGAATTCATGCAACTGGCATTATATGCCCCAGGCGAAGGCTATTACAGTTCTGGCTTACCGAAATTAGGCAAACAAGGTGATTTTATTACAGCACCTGAACTAACCCCATTATTTGGCCATACCCTGGCCAATCAATGCCAACAAATATTACCCAACCTAAGCTCCCCAATTTTATTTGAATTTGGTGCCGGCTCAGGAAGACTTTGTGTGGATATCTTATGCCGTTTAGAAGAACTTGATTGTTTACCTCAATCTTACGCCATTCTAGAAGTCAGTGCTAATCTGCGCCATAGACAACAAGAACTAATTCAGCAAACAATCCCTCATCTAGCCGCTAAGGTACACTGGCTTGAACGCTGGCCAGAACATGCATTTAATGGGGTTATTATAGCCAACGAAGTATTAGATGCGATGCCAGTCAATCGCTTCATCCTCACTGAAGATGGGGTTCAGGAAAGCTACATCACCCTGAATGAACAACATCAATTAAAAGAGATATTCAAACCCAGTCAAAACCCGCGACTACTTAGCTATGTTAATAGTCATCTGCAAGACGTCCCCACACCTTACCTATCAGAAGTTAATCTTTTTCTTGATGATTGGCTCATAAATGTCTACCAAATGCTACAGCAAGGAGTGGCCTTATTAATAGATTACGGATTCCCGCGACACGAGTATTATCATGCTGATAGACATCAAGGAACATTAATGTGTCATTACAGACATCATAGTCACCCAGATCCTTTATTACATCCTGGAGAGCAAGACATTACTGCTCACGTTGATTTTACTCACGTTGCCGAAGCAGGGCATCAAGCAGGATTCCATATTGCAGGTTATACTAATCAAGCCTCTTTTTTGCTAGCCAATGGTTTGTTAAGCTTAATCCATAATTTGGAAGGTGAGCAGGAACAATTCTCCGCGAAGCAGGCCATAAAACAGCTAACCCAGCACAGCGAAATGGGTGAGCTATTTAAGGTCATGGCACTAATTAAGAACATGGAAATCGATTTACATGGATTTCAATTACAAGATAAACGAGCGAGTTTATAAATGATAAAAAGATATCTAACAACGGTGGAACTACAAAAAGAATCCATGAAGTTTTCCGCAGGCCATACCACTATTTTCTCCGCCACAGAAAGAGAGCCCTTGCATGGGCATATGTACAATGTTTATTTAGCCCTTACCACCTGGGTAGAAGAAAATGGAATGACCTTTGATTATCGTTATTATAAGGAGCGAATTCATAAATTGTGTCGTCAGTTAAACCAAACATTTCTTATGCCACAATATTCACCATTTTTAGAGTATGGTGAAGATAAGGAATATTATTACTTTACTTTTAACCATAAGAAAATTCCTTTCCTGAAAGAAGACGTGACACTCATGCCACTGACCAATATCACTGTTGAAGAATTATCACGTTGGTTTGTCAATGAACTCATTAAAGAACATGAAGAACTCGATAGACATCGCATAGAGAAAGTAGTGGTCAAGGTTTTCTCCGCCCCTGGACAATCAGCAAGCCATGAGTGGCTGAGATGAATAAATCTCGTTCACAACTCGTAGTGGAGGGGCAAGGAGGCGTTGAGTGCGCAGTAACGCCAATGTCCTCCGTAGCAGAGTTGCGAACGAGCTCCAGTACGGTGTATCAGGTCTGTATTCCTCATACCAGTCGTAATTATTTCGATTATGATGCTCAAGGCTTAATGCCTTGTATCGGTGGCAGAGTGTGGGTTCCTTTTCGTAATCAAACCCGCCTGGGCATAGTCATTAGTAAAGGGCAAACCCAACTTACTGGAACATCATTAAAAAGCATCGGTGCGGTTATAGACGATGCCCCATTAATTACAGAGGATTTGCTTGCCTTATGTTTGTGGATTAGCAATTATTACCAATCACCTCTTTCTGAGGTACTCCCTTTAGCCTTACCCAAAAAATATCGTTTAGGTCAAGCGTGCCAATTACCCGTAGGTGATTTTTATCAATTAAAAATACCTGCAGAAGAAGCTAAAAAACTAGTCCCATCGCGCGCGCGCAAACAATTAGAACTTATTGATTTTTTAGACACACAACAAAAACAGGTTTCTAGACAAAAACTGACGCAAAATGGTTTTAATGCTAGCCCAATAATGGCCTTACTTGCGGCACAAATAATTCAATTGTCACAACAGATTATTATTCCAGAAAGAACAGAACAATCGATAACACCGCCCCTCGCCCTTAATCCTGAACAAGCGGTAGCAGTTACTGCGATAGCAGAGCATTTACATCATTACCGGAGTTTTTTATTACAAGGCGTAACCGGCAGTGGTAAAACAGAGGTTTATTTGCAGGTCATCGCGAAGGTTTTAGAGCAAGGAAAACAGGTGCTCATCCTAGTTCCTGAAATTGGTTTAACTCCTCAACTATTATCTCGCTTTACCGCGCGATTCAAGCAACCTATAGCCGTGATTCACTCCAATTTAAATGAATCGGAAAGACAAGTTGCCTGGCAATTAGCTAAAGAAAAGCGCGTGAGCATGGTCATTGGCACTCGTTCTTCTGTATTCACTCCTATGCCCGATTTAGGACTCATTATCATTGATGAGGAACATGATAGTTCACTCAAACAAATGGAGGGGGTGCGCTATTCGGCCCGAGACACCGCATTAATGCGTGCTCATTTCGCTAATATCCCCATTATTTTGGGATCTGCTACTCCAAGTTTGGAAAGCATGCAGAACTGTAAACAAAATAAGTACACTTTATTAAAATTAAATCATAAAGCGTTAACAACAACCCCGCTGCATTATCAACTAATCGATTTACGCTCCCAAACAATCCAACATGGCTTGGCAATACCTACGCTAAAGATCATAGAAGAACATTTGCAGAACAAGAATCAAGTACTGATTTTTATTAATCGTAGGGGCTTTGCACCTGTATTGCTTTGCCATCAATGCGGATGGATGGCTGATTGCCGCGCCTGTGATAGCCACCTAACCTTGCATAAGCAATTAGGGCAAATGATTTGTCATCATTGTGGTTTGACACAAAAAAAACCGATGGCATGCCATCACTGTAAAGGCACAGAGCTAATCCCTGTAGGCACGGGAACACAAAGGATTCATGAGTTTTTAAGTACGCGCTTTCCCCATACCAATATAGTTCGTATAGATCGGGATGAAGTACGCAAAAAGCATGCTTTAGATACTTATCTCGACAAAATCAACAGCGGCGAAGCGCAACTCATTATTGGTACACAAATGTTAGCGAAAGGACATCATTTTCCGCGGTTATCCTTAGTAGTAGTGCTTGAAGCAGATGCTGGTTTATACAATCAAGACTTTAGGGCAATAGAACATTTAGGACAATTACTCACGCAAGTTTCTGGACGAGCGGGGCGGGCCGAACAAGCTGGTCAGGCATTAATCCAAACTCACGCGCCCGATCATCCTTTACTCAATTTATTAATTCAACAAGGCTATAATGAGTTTGCTGATGCCTTACTGGCTACTCGCCAACAAGCAGAATTACCTCCTTTTCACTTTTTGGCGGTTATCCGAGCTCAAGGTAATGCCATAGATAAAGTCTTAAACTTTATGCATGCGGCTAAAGACCAAATTAAAACTCACCCACTAATAGTTATGGGACCAGCCCCAGCCCCTTTACCGCGTAAGGCGAATCAACATCGCATGCAATTACTCATAAAATCCCACTCAAGGAAAATACTAAATAGTTCGTTGACGCAATTAAGAGAGTGGTTAACAATAACCAAATTAAGCAACGGAATCCGTTGGAATGTGGATGTTGATCCTATGGACCTATCATGACCGATAAAAAAATTACTGTACATCAAAAAACCTTCGATATTGCTTGGGGAGACATGGATGCATTAGGGCACGTCAATAATGCACGTTATTTTGATTATTTTCAGGAGGCACGCATCGAATGGTTAAGAGATCTTAATATCACTTTAACCGAGAAAATAGGCCCCGTCGTTATTCATGTAGCCTGTACTTATTTTAAGCCAGTTATCTACCCGGCTACGGTAACACTACGCAGTAGCGTCGATAGTTTGGGTAATTCCAGTATGATCATGGATCATGATTTATATCAAAATGAAGTGCTGATGGCCCAAGGCATCAGTAAGGTCGTATGGGTGGACTATGTACAAGGTAAATCCGTACCATTACCGGAAAAAGTCCGTGATTTTTTTAAGTGATTCGGTAAGGTAACAACTTGTTGCCCAACCCACAACGACTTGCCCCCGTTTGCAAGCAACCGTGCTACATAGATTATTTACACCACAACAACTCAAGGATTAATAGCGCTTAATCACAAACGGTGTAATAGCCATGTCTGTAGGGGTTGGAGCGAGAACGAAATTCATAATCTCGGCAATGTTGGCCGCGCTCGTCATAGCGTTTTTGTAAACGAAATACAAAATCACCAAAATTCATATCTTGCTGCCATTCCCGTGCGTCTCTTTGCTTTTGCTCTTCATCTAATTTATTTAAGAATTTGCTAAGTCTACTGCTATGTCCTGTACTTATACCAATACTTAAAGATGCTAATAAAACTACTACTATTTTCTTAATCATGATGAAAACCATTAGACCACTTGAGGCAATATTAAACCACATAAGCAAATAAAAATCCATCAACTGCCCAACCACAGCCCGGAATTCAAGGAGTCAAGCAAAATGGAGCATGGTCAGGAAGAGGAGGAATTTACCTATATGTTCCTTACCAACCATTCCTAGATAAGGGAATAAATCACTTAAGCTCACGCCATGGCGTGAGCAGTTGTTGCCTAAACTGCTATCGGCGCTTTGATTGCCGGATGAAATTGATAATTAGCAAACTCAAAATCATCATAGCTATATTCAAATAAAGACTCAGGCTTAGATTTGATATGTAATGTAGGTAAAGGAAACGGCTCTCTTGTTAATTGAGTACGGGCTTGATCCAAATGATTAAGGTACAAATGGCAATCCCCACCTGTCCAGATAAACTCACCAACCCCAAGATTACATTGCTGCGCTACCATATGAGTTAATAATGCATAGGAAGCGATATTAAAAGGTACCCCTAGAAACACATCAGCTGAACGCTGATACAACTGGCAAGAAAGCTTATTATTCGCCACATAAAATTGAAATAAGGCATGACATGGCATTAACGCCATTTTATCTAACTCACCCACATTCCAAGCGCTGACAATGAGACGGCGTGAATCGGGGTTAGTTTTAATTTGTTGTATCACATCAGATAGTTGATCAATGGTACGCCCGTCTGCAGTGGGCCAGCTGCGCCATTGACGCCCATAGACAGGGCCTAAATCCCCGTCACTATCAGCCCACTCGTCCCAAATGGTAACGCCATTCTCCTGTAAATAAGCAATATTAGTATCGCCGCGCAAGAACCATAATAATTCATGGACAATACTACGCATGTGCAATTTTTTGGTGGTTACTAATGGAAAACCAATGTTCAAATCAAAACGCATTTGGTAACCAAAAACAGACAAGGTACCGGTTCCAGTTCTATCTGTCTTTTCCGCTCCTTGCTGTAATATATGTTCTAATAACTGTAAATAAGCTTTCATCGTTTAACCCACCATAACCAAAATCCGAATAATAACATCGGTATAGAGAGAAGCTGTCCCATAGTCAACCAATTAAACGCAATATACCCTAATTGAGGGTCGGGTTCGCGAAAACATTCGGCTATCAAGCGACATACTGCATAACCCATTAGAAAAACAGCAGAAACACGCCCTGTAGCTCTAGGCTTGGCAGCATAACACCAAACCAGGATAAATAAACCGACACCTTCCAAACCAAATTCATAAATTTCTGATGGATGACGAGGCTGATTATCAACATGACTATAAACCATTGCCCAAGGAACATCAGTTACTCGCCCCCAAAGCTCTCCATTGATAAAATTGCCTGCACGTCCGGCCGCTAATCCCAAAGGAACTAAAGGAGCGACAAAATCACCGACCTCCCAGAATTTCTTACCAAATCGACGAGAAAACAGCCAAACAGCAATGATAACGCCGATCAAACCGCCATGAAAGGACATCCCACCTTCCCAAATTTTAAATAAAATCCAAGGTTGGTGAAACAATTCTTGAGTATTATAAAACAGCATGTAACCAATACGGCCACCCAAAATTACACCAAGAGCAGCATAAAAAATTAGATCACTAATCTGTTCAGTGGTCCAATCCAACTTATAATGTTTTGTCCGCCAATAAGCCAGTAACCAGGCCGCAACAAAACCTACGAGATACATGAGTCCATACCAATGAACCTTCACTGGCCCCAAAGAAAAAGCCACAGGATCTATATAAGGAAATGTAAGCATAAAGAGTAAAATCCTTTTAAAATAGCATTTTAATTGCTGTTAAAAGTAGGAGCATAATAAAAACATATCTTAATTGTTTCACAGGTAATACATAATTTAACCTAGCACCGAAAGGGGCAGTTAAACTACTAGGAATCGCTATCCAGAAAACGGCAGGCCAATAGATGTATCCGGTGGAGTAAGGTACAGTGGCCATTGCGTGCCACCCTGTAATGATAAAAATAATAGTCCCCACTGATGCTACAGTGATACCACATAAATTGGATATAGCAGGAATTTTTCTTATCGGTACTCCACAATAGGTAAGATAAGGAATAGTTAAAATACCGCCTCCTACCCCCAAGAGCCCGGATTTTAAACCAATGAAATAACTGACCAAACGATCAAGCCAAGGTTTAGGGGCTTTTTGTGGGCGCTCTGCCTGTTTATCAAAGAGCATTTTACATGCAACACACAGTAAAAAAACTGCAAATATAATTTTTAACCAATACGTTGAAACGAATGCGGCCAGCACGGCTCCTGAGATCGCTCCCAAAATAACCCCAGGCAACAATCTGTAAAAAACAGACCATAAAACCTCACCCATAGTATGGTGAGCCCGCAAAGAAGCTTGAGCCGTACAAGTGATGACCGCTAATGAGGTTCCTGTAGCAACATGCATAATACTGGATTCAGGAATAGAGTGATTTATCTGAAAAAGAAAGGCTAAGCCAGGCACCACAATAATGCCACCGCCTATACCTAAAATACCGGCCATAAAACCCGCAAAGACACCAATGACAGCATAAATAACTCCGTGAAAAAGCAAATCCACAATCACGACGATTTCCCTGCACGAATTAAACTGCCTAACCCCTCATCCTCCAATGCTTTTTGTAAATGGAACCGTATTTCTGCCGGATGCTCATACTCAAGTACTTCAGCAAGAATCTTACGTGCATTGGCAATAGCAAAATTGCGAATCACCCATTTTACTCTGGGCAAACTAGAGGAGTTCATACTTAAGGTATCAAAGCCCATAGCAATTAATAAAATAACGGCGAGGGGATCACTCGCGATTTCACCGCAAATACTGACCTCAACTCCTGCAGCATGTCCACCCTCAACTATTTTAAGCAATACGCGTAACATTGCAGGATGTAATGCATCATAAAGACCCGCAACGCGAGCATTATTTCTATCTACTGCTAATAAATATTGAGTGAGGTCATTACTACCTACCGAAATAAAATCAACACGTTTAGCAATTTCTCGCGCTAAATAGGCTGCTGCGGGAACTTCTATCATGACGCCTATTTTCGGTTTTTCTATAACACAACCCTCTTCTAATAGCTCCTCAAAAGCTTGCTCAATTAAGTAAGCGGCCTCTTCGACCTCGCTCAAGTTAGTGACCATGGGAAGCATAATTCGTAAATTATTTAATTCCTCACTAGCTCGCATCATGGCGCGAACCTGCACCAAGAATACATCGGGATGATCTAGAGTAACCCGTATACCGCGCCAGCCTAAATAAGGGTTATCTTCTGCAATAGGAAAATAAGGCAAAATTTTATCGCCACCTATATCTAAGGTACGCATAGTAACGAAACGAGGAGCAAACGCTTTAAGCGTTTGTCGGTAAATAATGGTTTGCTCATCTTCGGACGGAAAGCGATCGCGACTCATAAAGGGTACTTCCGAACGATATAAACCGACCCCTTCAGCACCAACGCTCATAGACATACCCGCATCCATAGCTAAACCAGTATTCACTTGTAGGGATACTCGATAACTGTCAGTAGTTTCTGCAGGCTTATCCCGTAAACTAACTAGGCTTTGATTTAAATCCTGTTCTTCTTGAGCGAGTACTTTAAATTCGGAGAGCAATGCCCTCGATGGAGAGACATAAACATGGCCATAATAACCATCAACGATTAATGCTCGTTTGGCGATATTTTCAACTTTTAAACCACGTAACCCCATGACGGTGGGTACGCCTAAAGCACGAGCTAAAATAGCAACATGAGAGTTATTAGAGCCTTTAGCAGACACTACCCCCGCTAACTGCCCTTCAGGAACTTCGGCAAGCGCTGCAGCGGTGACCTCTTCGCCAATGAGAACGGTTTTTTTAGGATATGAAATCTCCTCGCGCTGCGACCATTGCAATTCTGCTAAAACTCGCCGACCCAAATCACGAAAATCGCTGGCACGTTCGCGCAAATAATCATCTTCCATGCCTTCAAATTGCGCCACATGTTTTTTGATTACCGTCGCTAATGCAGCTTGAGCGCTAATTTCTTCTGCGCGAATAACTTGCTCGACTTCGGCGCCCAAACTGTCTTTGTCAAGAATACGCAAATAGACATCAAATAAAGCGTGCTCCTCTTCCGCAACAGTTGCCTTCATACGTTTACTTAGACGACGCATATCATCTCGCGCCGCTTCTAAAGCCTGGTAGAAAGCAACAATCTCACTGTCCAGATCTTCTGCTGGGGCTCGCGGAACAGCATCAATATCCGCTGAAGGATAAACAACGACCGCCGTACCAATTCCAATGCCAGGAACACTGCCTATACCCGTCAAAGCAGTTGGTGTGACCTCAACTTTAGCAACACCTAAAGGTTTGGGTTGAGTTAACTCAGCTAATTCACCGGTAGCCTCCGCATGGGCAATAATCCCGCCCAGTTGTGCTGCAAGAGTAATTAGAAAAGATTCTTCTGCATCATCAAAGCAACGTTGCTCTACTTGCTGTACAATTAAAACGCCATATAATTTTCTATGCTGAATAATGGGAACACCCAAAAAAGCGTTTAAATGTTCTTCACCTAATAAGGAGTTATGGTAAAAATCAGGATGAGACGGCGCATCTTCCAAGTTAATAGGTTCTTCTCTTCGGCCTATTAAACCAACTAAACCGTTATCAAGAGCAATTCTCACCCGAAATTCAGCCTGCTTATTCAAGCCTTCTGTAGCAATTAGAACATATTCAGCGTGTTTGTTATCAATAAGGTAAACGGAAACGGCCTCAGCATTAATGGCTTTATTAATATGCTGCACTAATATGCCAAGAGCGTCTTTTAAATGCTTAGCAGCGGTTACATCTTGGACTATTCGTTTTAATACTTTTAGCATCTATGGCCTATGATTACCTCTTTTCCGTTTTATACCGTAGGGAGTACGGCGAGCTTTTTTTAACAAGGGTTCTAGTTCTTTTAGCGCTTGGATATACACTTGCCGTTTGAAAAAGATCACTCGTTCCTCTGGCTCATGAAAATCTACCCAACGCCAACTATCAAATTCTGGCGACTCACTTAAATCCAATTTAACTTTTTGCTCACTAGCAACAAGCTTTAATAGATACCATTTTTGTTTTTGGCCTATAACCAAAGGGTCACTGCCATGACGAAGATATTGTTTCGGTAATCGGTATTTAAGCCAACGCTTGGTAGAACCTATAACCTCTACATCACCTTTTTCCAAACCTACTTCTTCATGCAACTCTCGAAACATCGCTTGTAAGGCCGATTCACCTGCGGCCAAGCCGCCTTGGGGGAATTGCCAGGCATCGTGACCACTTCTTCTGCCCAAAAATACTCTATCCGATTCGTTGACAAGGACAATACCTACATTCAATCGGTAACCGGCTCGATCAATCACCATGATGTCACTGCTTAGACTAAATCGTTAATATCTTGATTTTTCCACAAACAGCAAGACCTTGGCAATTAAATCTGAAAATATTATTAGAATTGATCATCGAATAACATCTATCCGCCATATTTATTACCACTTCGTGCGCGTATTTTGCTTTTATTTTTTCGCTATCCATCACAAAGCACTATATAATCAGTGGAAACATTTTATGCCTGAATACTTATGAATAAACGCATATTAATCATCAATACTGGTGGAACTATCAGTAGTGTGAAAACAACCCATGGATATGAACCCGCATCGGGTTATGTAGAGTCGACTTTAGCACAAATTCCAGCGTTAAAGCACCCGGATATGCCTGAATATATCATCAAGGAATATCAACCACTTCTTGATTCCTCCAATATGACCGTTAATGAATGGAATAGAATAGCCAATGATATTGCTCATGAGTACGATAAGTTTGATGGATTCGTTATCTTTCACGGTACCGACACCATGGCCTACACCGCTTCAGCATTATCCTTTATGCTAGAGCATTTGAGTAAACCCGTGATTGTAACTGGTTCTCAAATTCCCTTATCTGAAGTACGTAATGATGCGATAGACAACGTTATTACTTCTTTATGGCTCTGTGCTCATCAACCCATTAACGAGGTATGCATCTATTTCAATCAGCGCTTGTTACGCGGCAATAGAACGCAGAAAATCAACGCCCAATGCTTTAATGCCTTTGACTCCCCTAATTATCCTCATCTTGCCTCTATAGGTATAGACATCAAATTACATCAGCATCTGCTATTGCAACCTTCAAAAAAACCCTTTCATTTACAAACCATCATGCCACACTTTATTGCCAACTTTAGGTTGTTCCCTGGCTTTGCGTCCGATGTATTGGATTTTATGTTGAATCAGCCTTTACGTGGACTCATCCTGGAAACTTATGGAGCAGGCAATGCGCAAAATAATGACCCTCGCTTTTTAAAGCTCTTAAAAGAGGCCTGTGACCGAGGAATAATCATCGTTAATTGCACTCAATGCCAACAAGGCCGAGTGGAAATGGCTCAATATGCTACTGGGCATACATTAAAACAAGCCGGTCTTATTAGTGGCCACGATATTACTCCGGAAGCTGCTCATTGCAAGCTTTTGTATTTATTGAGTAAAAACTTGGATATCACCCAGATAAAACAACTGATGGAAACTGATTTATGTGGTGAGTTACAGCATTAAATTTATTTGTTGTTATAGGCTGGACTCAGTGTCACCCAGCCTATCGTGTTATAGTCACATATTTATTGTCACTCGCGATGGATCTTCCTGCTCCTTTAGCTCCACCACCTCACCCTTGAATTTTGTCTTAAAATCGTATTCTGATAATTCCTGAACGAGACTTACTGCCAAACTAAATTCTTGGCCAAAACGACCTTCGCTAGGATTAAACCATTCGGAGGGTAACTTAACTGATACAACACCGCCGAAGCTAAAAAAAGGAAGACTAAATCCCCCCTTTGATTTAGGGTTAATAATATTCTGATTATCCGTTGAAAGATCTTTTAATGCTTCCATCGCTTTCTCTTTACGCTCTTCAAGTTCCATTTCAGGCTTTATTCGTTCACTTAGGGCTTGAATTCTTGAACGTACAGCCTCTTCTTTTGCGTTTCGAATAACTGTATCAAGAGTAGAAGATGGGTTAAAAATCTCCTCCGCCAAATAACACGCAGAGTGATAGTAAATAATACTTGCGGGCTCAAAACAATTACAGGACTTATTAATTAAAATTAATCTATTTTCTGCTTTCATTTTATCATTAAAAGTAGATAACTTTGTATAAAAAGCATCAATATGAAAGATTAGGTTGCTTAAAATGTCAAGAGTATCTCCCTCATCTCTTGGTTTTTGATGTTGTTCATGTTTATCTTGAATTTTAACTCGAGCAGCTCCTATTATCTTCTTAATGGCTACGGCATCAGCTTCGTCATCATCACTCCCTTTAAAGTCTTGAATTTCTATTTCTAAAAGGTCGATAATGTGTTGCTTTTGTAAAGAGAGTGCTTGAGTATAAAGTAAAGGATATTGTGCCTGCCACTTTAAATTCTTTGACGTAGTAGTTAATTTCTCTTTAATTAATTTTTTTAGTACGGTGAGAAAAATTGTCATTGCTCTACTCCTTTATCTGCAATTTTTTTATTATAGTCAGTATTACATCCAGTATTTACATCATTCATAACTATGGTGCAGACTGTTTAAATTGAACACCTGTTATGTAATTAATTTAGGAAATCATAAATCTCATGAATTTACAAATTATTATTTTAGCCGCAGGCCAAGGGAAAAGAATGTACTCCCAAACCCCTAAAGTCCTTCATCGTCTAGCAGGAAAACCCATGCTTGAACGGGTAGTAGAAACAGCACAGCAACTAAATCCCGCTGCAATACATGTTATTTATGGCCATGGAGGAGAACAAATAAAGAATTCACTCCCTGATTTACCAGTTAACTGGGTACATCAGACAGAACAACTTGGAACAGGTCATGCGGTGATGCAAGCCTTACCTCATGTGCCGCCAGAATCACTAGTCTTGGTTTTATCAGCTGATGTTCCTCTTATTCAACGTAAAACCATCCAGGCATTAATTGAATGCGGTACAGCAAACTCCTATCAATCTACTTTAGCACTTCTGGTTGCCCATTTAGACAATCCCTATGGTCTTGGACGCATTATTAGAGACAATCAAGCTAAAGTTTGTTCCATTGTAGAAGAAAAAGATGCAAATGAGCAAGAAAAGAATATAAAAGAAATTTATACAGGGATTTGTTGCGCCAAAGCGGCTGATTTAGCAATCTGGTTACCACAGTTAAGTAATAATAATGCCCAGGGGGAGTATTATTTTACCGAAATTATTGCCTTAGCGGTTAAAAATAAAACGCCAATCACAACTATGGCCGTTACCGATCCAGTTGAGGTTCAGGGAGTTAATAACCGATTGCAATTACAACAGTTAGAGCGCATATGGCAACAAAGAAAAGCAGAGAGCTTATTGGAAAGCGGGGTTATGATTGCAGATGCCCAGCGCTTTGATCTTCGCGGTGAATTAACTTGTGGTCACGACGTGTTCATTGACATCAATTGTACTTTTACCGGTCGGGTTATTCTTGGTGACGGTTGTATTATAGGACCTAATTGCCATTTAACCGATGTAACCGTGGGAGCCCATTGTGAGATTTATGCTAATAGCGTACTAGAAGATTGTCGTATTGCTGATCATTGCCATATTGGCCCATTCGCTCGCTTAAGAGCAGGAACACAATTAGATTCACACTGTAAAATAGGAAACTTCGTAGAAACTAAAAAGGCGATTTTTGGCGAAGAAAGCAAAGCAAGCCATCTGAGCTATTTAGGTGATGCGATTATAGGTAAACAGGTGAACATTGGCGCAGGCACCATCACCTGTAATTATGATGGAGTCAATAAGCATCAAACCATTATCGAAGATGGGGCGTTCATAGGTTCCGATACGCAATTAGTTGCTCCGGTAACGGTTGGCGCCAACGCCACTATTGGGGCGGGAAGTACCATACGAAGAAATGCACCTGCTGATGAGCTGACCTTAACAGAGTCCAAACAAAAAACCCTTCTGGGTTGGAAAAGACCACAGAAGAAGGATTGATAACCATTTGGTAATCGCTCACGATTAATGGCGTCAACTTAAGCTTTTTGAGAAAGTTGTTGGAGCAAAATGGCCAACCTACTTTTTAAGTTGACACCATTCAGGAATGACTACTGAAACTGCAATACTAGAGCATTATTCTTTTTCAAATGCTTACACAACCACAGCAACAAAGGCAATGAAACAAGAGTCATCAATAATTTATATTGCCAAACGTTAATGACCAAATTAATGATCTGCTCATAGGGATAAATACCGCCAAATAGCAAACTATAATCGACAAGACATAACAAAGAGTTGGCGCAGGTGTTCGCTATCAAAATACGCAGCAAACGATTCATTTTCCACCGGGAATGTTTTAAATAATGCAGCAGCATCGCATTGCTAATAAAAGTAACAAATAAAGAAAGTGATGCAGCAGGGAGTCGCCTCGGTAAGACATAATTGTAGAAGGGATTCAAATTAAAAAAAGGAGGGGAAGGTAAGGCAACTATTCCCATCAAAAAAGTATCAAAAATTAATTGAGCGCCTATTAAAACTAAGGCTAGCTTTAAACTGGCATGATAACCCCATAACTCACTAATTAAGGTACTAATCATGATGGTAATAGGAAAAAATAAGCAACTAGCAGTCAAAATGCTGTCTTTATTAAACGCGACTATTCGGTACTCACAGGCAATGCACATCAACATCACCGATACTGCCAAACAAACAAGATAGTGATAAAGAGGGAAAGTCGAACAGTCCTCAAAATAGCTCGAATCGCTATTTTTTTTTCGTTCGAATAACAAAAAAGATAAATAGCTCACACCAATAATGAGCAGAAAAAGAGACGCAATTATTAGTGAGTCACAAAAAACTTGCTTAAAGCTGCGAGCATGGGGATCCGAAAATAAAAAAAAGAAATCCATACAAAAAAAACATAGGCCCCCTAAAAGAGCCCAAAGCATACATTGTTTTGGTGAAGATAATAAATTATTAGTTTTAGAACAAAATAACAAATGAGGTAAATAAAAACTTAAGGCAAAAGAAATAGTCGTTGCAAAAAATTTTTTAGGAATATCTTCAAAAATAATTTGATAGACAGGATGATCATGCATGTATTCAGTGGCAGGTAAATTTACCAATACGTACACACCGATACAAAACATATAAAGAGTCATTAATGCGATATTAAGCACGTGTCGCTGCTCTTTAAAAGAACAATTTCGCAATACCACCAAATAAAACCCCGCAATTAAGGGACAAATTAAACTACTAGCAGCAAATACAATTCCCTGAAGAAGAATGATTTTAAAAGAAACATTAATTAATAAAATAAGACAAGCAACCATACTCGCTATTAAAAACAAAAAACAAGAAGATTGTTGTGCGGATGAACAGCGAATCATGTTAGACAAAGTTCCGTAGTATAACAAGTGAGCCAAACTTAAAGAGTTTTGTCCTAAGGAGCATTATCATTTCCTTTTTTGTGACTGTTTCTGTGAGACAAAATGACAACAACCCTTATTCGTATTGATTTTTAAATACATCCTAAGCAATTCATTGAGGCTCTTAGAATTGGTTACTGCGTAGCAATCAGGCAAAAGCCGCGATGAAGCAAGGCCACTATTGCTCTAATTGGGCCGCAAATATAGCACTATTGTTCTTATTAAGGCAAGTCAGCCTAATCCATCCCGAGAATAAAACCAAAGATGCCAGAAAAGAACGGCTGACTTATGTTTTATAAAGTATGTTCCGTTACTGTTACATCATGAAAATTTGTGTCATTGTCCTGAACGCGCTGTCCCCTTCGCCTCGTCGTCAGCAGATCTTCGGGATCATACATAGATACAGTTTTTTCTTCATCATTCTGCGCCGCTTCGCTGATTTTAGAGCCCCCTCTGCGTTTCCTCGTTGTAAACAAACTTTCAGGATTAGATATAGACAAAGTAGGAACCGTCCTTTGTTCATCGTCATGCTTGGTTCCGCTAGTTTTAGAGACCCCTTCACGTTTTCTTGTGGTAAGCAAACTCTGAGGACTAATTGGAGAGGAGGTAGACTGCTTTCGTGTTGGTACCAAATCATTGGCGGAAATCACTGGCTTAAGTTTTCGTTCAGATATTAGCGTTTTTGCAGGAACTACTGGTGAAGAATCACTTATTACCGAAGGCAGCTCGATTTTTTTTATCCCCCCTGATAATGCTAACCGCGATCTATCTGCTAATTTTACTTCAAATTTCACATCATGGCGCTCAAACCAAGCTTTCAATGCGTTAGCCAAATCCCAAAAATCCTTTTCCTGGGTTAACATTAATACAGTGCGAGTCACGCCTTTAGCTACGCCAAATTTCCAATACAGTACCGCAGCAACACTTTTGGGAGCCCATGCCAATGTGGCAGCAGCATTACTTTTGCCATAGGTTTTCATAGCATCAATGGCGCCAATCCACCCTTCCCGTAAAGCAGACCAATGACGAAAAATGATATCATCGTTAATCAAACCATCAACACTACGAAACATCGGCGGTAATGCCAAAAACTTAAGCGTGCCAATTGGGTCATTGACTACCCCTTCAAATCGCTGAAGAGATGAGGGCAATTTCCACGGCTCCTTAGGTTGCACCGTTAACGCTTGAGATTTGGTTGGCAGCACAACCAAATCACGACTAGCAACCAATGGAACAACTGGCTCAGTGACAGGACTTGAATCCTCTTTCTTTAGATCACTCCTTAATGCCGCTGTCATGAATTGTAGTGCCGAAGACAGCGGAATTAACGGTGGAACATCTTTAGGGCGTTTAAAATCAATGGGTATTCTTTTTATCAATCCAGCAAAAATAACATTCGAGATAAAACGACATATCCATTCATAAGTATTTAAAGGATCTGGCCAAATTGTCGCGTCCTCAGGTTTGACCGAAGGTATATTCATATGCGCTGCAGTATTGACGTGCAACAGAAGCAATACTTGCTTTAAAATTCTATGGTATAAAAATGGAGGTAAGCCAACCGTGTGCTCAAACAACAAGTCCATCAAGACACAAGAGAGCTCATAACTTAAACCTAAAGCCAATACGGATTCTTGCTTCATTGCTTTGTCATTTTCAGGGCGCTCTGGAGTGACTAGTCGAGTTATATAACGGCCATTACTAAGAACTCTTATGAACAAGGCTGCCTTGGGACCAATACCGGGTATGAAACTAACGCCCCAAGCGAGTCCGTCATTTGCAGCTAATATTATTGGCTCTCGTGCTATCCCGTTTAACTGCTCCCCTATACCTTCATCAGAGGAAGGTGTAGGTATTGATTCCTTATTGGAATTAGATGTAAGTGCTATTTCCTTATTAGAATTAAAGGCAGGAGGACCATAGACAGCTAAAGCAAGCATGCGAACAGACGCTTGGCTTCCTTGCCGCCAAGTATATGCCGTTACTCCATAGTTAACTAATGTCAAGCTAGATAAAAAAAGCGTATAAGGAGCCAGCCAAGGTGCATCATCGGGATATCCTTCACGAAAATAATTCTGCACCCCATTATTAATTGCATTAAGTGTTACCATTGGTAACACATCATAAGTCACCAAGTGAGCAACTTCATTTACAATTTGTCGAGCACTTTCATTATTAACCAAGGTCGGGATGGCTTTTTGTAACGCCTTAATTTGGTCTATGCCCTCGAAAAAAGTATTAAATCCATACTTAAATACCGCCACACCAGCTTTTTTTACTGAGGTATTATTCCAAAGCCATTTAGCACTGCTAGTTGCCCCATTAGCTAAAGTCCCCAATCCTTGATATACAAATTTAGCGCCATCTACGACTGAACTCCACCAGCCCATATTGCTCTCCTTAGCGGCAGTATAAATTTCATTGTATGAGTAAAGAAAAAGAAATACTAGTCTTTTAAACAGAGTGCTTATCATCCAAACTAGACTATTTTTAAACTTACTGAGGCAGCCGACTTTGGCCTTTTCCGAATTGCCGACGAAAGTCGGCCCCCATCAGTCTTTCAACAGCATATGGATACCGGCTTTTGCCGCTAATTAGTATAAAAATAATTTCCTGAAAATGGCCAAAGTCGACTGAAGTAAGAAGAGAATGAAGAAGAGTTTAAGTTATCAAGTCAAATTTTTATCTTTAAATTGACATAAATCGTTTATCAGACAAGTACTGCAATGCGGCTTGCGCGCGGTACACACATAACGGCCATGAAGAATTAACCAATGATGAGCATCTTGCAAAAATTCTGGCTCTATATTTTTTAATAATTCTAACTCTACGGCTAAAGGCGTCTTACCCTTAGCCAAGCCAATCCTATTAGCTACTCTGAAAATATGAGTATCCACAGCCATTGTTGGTTGGCCAAATGCTGTATTCAACACTACATTGGCTGTTTTACGACCAACTCCGGGCAAAGACTCTAAAGATTCACGGCTATTAGGCACTTGTCCTTTATACTTCGTTATCAATAAATCACAGGTTTTAATGATGTTCTGCGCTTTGCTATTATATAGGCCTATAGATTTAATATATTCTTTTAATTGCTCCACCCCTAAATCGACAAAGGCTTGAGGGGTATTGGCTACTAAAAATAATTTTTCCGTCGCCTTATTCACACTCACATCAGTAGCTTGAGCCGATAGGATTACGGCAATAAGCAATTCAAAAGGTGAGTTGTAATGTAGTTCCGTTGTTGGATGAGGATTTTCCTGACGAAAACGGGCAAAAACTTCATGTCGTTGCGTCTTATTCATCATGTCTTCTTAGCCTTTACCCGAGCAAGAGCTTGTTGTATATAGTCTTGCTTAGCTTGGATATCCTGAACTCGATCTGCTTCTTGCTCAACCAATTGCCGTTTTTCACGGTAATTTTGTTGCTTTTCATGCTCATCCCGTAAAGCTCTCGTTTGCTTGGCATTAAATCGTTGCCGCGCTAAATCACGATCATATTCCTCTGCCGGCAAAGACACCATGTCAATACAATCCACCGGACAAGGAGCAACACATAAACCACAGCCCGTACATTCATGAGCAATAACGGCATGCATTAACTTACCACTACCAATAATTGCATCGACTGGACAGGCTTTAATGCACTTAGTACAGCCGATACACTCTGCTTCACGAATAATGGCTACTGAAGGCGAGCGAGTCTTTTCTTTAACTTCTTGCATATACGGCGTTGCATCAAGATGCAACAACGTGGCTAAAGATTGAAGTGTAGCAACGCCTCCTGGAGGACATTTATTAATAGAAGCGCTCCCTTGAGCCAAAGCTTCAGCATAAGGCAAACAACCCGAGTAACCACATTCGCCGCACTGTGTTTGCGGCAAAAGTGCGTCTATTTCTTTAACAGAAGCCATTATTTCACCTTCATGCCAGGCAGTGCTCCTGCATCAGGTTGTAGTAAATAAATTCCCTTCCCGTCGCCAGCCGCTAATACCATTCCTTCAGAAACACCAAAACGCATAGTTCGTGGAGCTAAATTGGCTACCATTACAGTCAATCGTCCTATCAAATTTTCTGGGGCATAAGCACTTTTAATTCCCGCAAAAACTTGTTTTTGGCTGTCACCTAAATCAAGACGTAAACGTAATAATTTATCGGCTCCTTCTACAGGTTCAGCAGCAACAATTTTGGCAATACGTAAATCAACTTTGGCAAAATCATCAATACTAATAGTAGGCTCTTCAGATTGTGGCTTATTTGCGCTTGCATTAGCAGTCGCTACCGACTCCTTGTTTTGTGCAAACATGGCCTCAATTTTCTCTTTCTCAACCCTAACCATTAAAGGTTGAAAATCATGAATTTCATGATTCAATAAAGGCGTATCTATAGAGTTCCATGATAAAGGTTCACAATTTAAGAACCCTTCAGCAGCTTTGGCCATAATAGGCAGTACTGGTTTCAAATAAGTAATTAAAATACGAAACAGATTGATTCCCATAGTACAAATGGCATGTACCTCAGATAAGCGCTCCTCTTGTTTAGCTAGAACCCAAGGTTTATTCGCATCTATGTACTGGTTGACTTTATCAGCACAATCCATAATTTGACGAATGGCGCGTGCATAATCTCGCCCAACCAAAGCTTCAATTATTGCCCCTCGAACGTTAACTAAGTCAGCATATAGCTGCGGCTCACTTAAAGAGCTACTCAAACGATTAGCAAAACGCTTATTAATGAATCCTGCACATCTGCTCGCTATATTAACCACTTTGCCAACGAGATCCGCATTAACCCTATTCGTAAAGTCATCAAAATTTAAATCTAAATCATCGACACGGCCATTTAATTTGGCAGCAAAATAGTAGCGTAAATACTCAGGATTTAAGTGATTCAAATAGGTGCGTGCTTCAAGAAAAGTACCACGGGACTTAGACATTTTTTGCCCGTCAATGGTTAAAAAACCATGGGTATATACTGCGGTTGGCATTCTATGGCCACTAGCAGCAAGCATTGCCGGCCAAAACAAGGCATGAAAATAAACAATATCCTTACCAACAAAATGATACAACTCCGTCTTGGAATCTTTGTTCCAAAACTCGTCAAAAGAAACGCCTTGTTCATCACAATACTTTTTAAAGCTGGCCATATAGCCTATAGGAGCATCCAACCACACATAGAAGAATTTATCTGTTGTTCCTGGAATAGGGAAACCAAAATAAGGCGCATCCCGAGAAATATCCCATTGTTTTAAGCCTGCCTCGAACCACTCACTCAGTTTATTCGCTACCTCTATTTGTAAATGGCCATGGCTAGTCCACTCTTTTAATAACTGTTCATAACGAGGTAAATCAAAGAAATAGTGCTCTGAATCTTTTTCTATTGGTTTAGCCCCAGAAATTGCAGATACCGCATCAATAAGGTCGGTAGGCGAATAAGTTGCGCCGCAAACCTCACAATTATCACCATACTGATCTACAGCTCCACACTTAGGGCAGGTACCTTTGACATAGCGATCGGGCAAGAACATTTGTTTTACAGGATCAAACGCTTGGCGTATTGTTTTTTTTATAATATTACCACCAGCCTGCAGTTGCTCATAAATCGCTGAAGCTAGAGCCTGATTTTCTGGCGAGTGAGTAGTATGATAGCAATCATAATTGATGGCAAAAGCAGCAAAATCACGTTCATGACTTAATTTAATTTCAGCCGTTAATGCTTCAGGAGTAATACCCAACTGCTCGGCCTTAAGCATGATGGGAGTTCCATGAGCATCATCACCACAGACACTAATGCATTGAATACCCAACATTTTATGAGTGCGTACCCAAATATCCGTTTGAATATGCTCTACCAAATGCCCAAGATGTAAATGACCATTAGCGTAAGGAAGCGCGCTGGTCACCAGCATTTTTCGTTCTGTTGTCATGAATATAGAATACCTCGAGGAGAAAATGAATAATTATAACGCAAAGCGCCCCTCATAGAAAGCAACGGCCAGTGTCTCGACTAGTGATAAAATGCTCGATGCGATAGGTTAGGCCTTGCTCCAACAACCTACAATTGACTTAATTATCCAAGTAAATTTTTGTTATTACCCATAATTTGCTAATATCAACTTAACTTTTCGTTATATGTGATACTCCATGACCCCAAATCCACGTCTTATTGTAGGTATCAGTGGCTCTTCCGGAATTATCTACGGAATAAGATTGCTTGAGGTTCTACAACAATTAAATATTGAAACCCACTTGGTTGTTAGTAAGGCAGGACAATTAACAAGAGCTCATGAAACCGATTATAGTGCAGCACAGCTTAAAACTTTGGCTAGCGTCTATCACCCGTGTATGGACATTACTGCTAGTATTGCCAGTGGCTCATTCAAAACCATGGGTATGATTATAGCTCCTTGCTCTATGAAAACTTTGGGCGAAATAGCTCATGGAATTAGTAGTACCTTACTGACACGAGCCGCAGATGTCGTTTTGAAAGAGCGCCGAAAACTAGTCCTTCTTCCTAGGGAAGCTCCTTTGCATTTAGGACATTTAAATAATATGGTTGCTATTAGCCAAATGGGGGGCATTATTTATCCGCCAGTACCCGCTTTTTATAATAAGCCACAAAACATCGATGATTTAATTAATGAGACCGTTGGAAGAGTTTTAGATTTATTTGATATAGATAGTGGTTTGGTAAAACGCTGGGGTGAACAATAAAAAACGCGACCTAAGCCGCGTTTTTTATTGTTGCCGTAGCAATTATAGTAATTGCATTACACCATTACTGGCTTAGACATTTGTTCAACTGTCTGCTCAACTGTCTGCTCAACAACTTGCTCACCTTTTGGTTTTCCGAACATTTTAACTCCTGTTACTGGAGCGGTGTCATCCTTTTTCTCTTCTTTTTGAACTTGAGTAAATGGAGTTGGAGTTCCAAGTTTTTCTGCCATTTTTTTAGCAGAACTATTTGTTGCTTCGTTTTCTTTTGTGTCTTCGTTTTCTTTTGTTTCTTCGTTCCCAAGATCAAACTGCTTTCCTTTATTTTCGTCTGGGTTAGTTTTAGTGCAACAGCTTTTGATCCAGTTAATAGTATTAACAACAGCAGCAATAGCATAAGTAGCAACGCTAGTGACAGCGAAAGTAAGAGCAGCGATAGCGCCAATTTGAGCAGCAGCTTCAGTGCCAACGATAGCAGCGATTGACAAACCATAGATGCTGAAAGTAGCGACAGCAGTTAAAGCAGCAGGCCATAAGAATACAGTTAGAGCAGCGGCGCCAGAAAGAACTAAAGAAGCCCAGAATGCAGCAGCAATAGCTGTTTGATGGTTGTATATGAAATTAGAAATGCCTCGTGCAATATACATCACAGATTCAAAAACAAAACCTAGTAAACCAGGATTAGTATTTGATGCTTCCTTAGAAGCCTCTTTAATACTACCATCATCTTTACGCTTGTAAGAACCAAGTACTAAATCCGTAATAGTACTAAACGCTCTTGCAGGTAAATAGAAAAAACCTGTAAAAAAGTCTTTAGCTGTCATTGTTTTACTCCAAGGTTATAAATCGAGGCGCATTGTAGCAACGCCATTGCAAGATGTGAATCAAAAATGCGCAATATGTTGTAACAAAAGAGTAAAGTCATCGAGTTATTTGTAAAAAATATTACAAAAAACAAGCCTTTTTTGTACAAAAAACGAACTTTCTATTATAAATGTGACAAAATAGCCTAATTCAGAACATCGACCATTTATTTTTAAACATCGCCCCCCTCTTGACGACCCTATTTAAATCCACGCAAGGAAAAAAATACAACGAACTGAACAAAATAGACCCATCGATAATGATGAGTGGAACACTTGATTAAAGAACTAATAGTCGCGATTGCCAAGAAGTCTATTCGTTAAATAGTTCCGCAACGAGGAAAACTAATAAATGTGCTGTGCTCATCATCAACACCTGAGCGCAAAGAAGAGGAGGGAGAGGAATGAGAATAAGTCGAGCTACTGCGTAACTCCTCCTGCTCACAAGAGTTACTGGAGCTTATCTCTTCATAATCCTCATCAAACACCTCCTCCACATAATCTGAAGTAGTTCTTAAATGAGTCTGAAGATAAGAATAACTTTCATTCATGGGCTGCTCTTTTGGTGTTGTCGTTTCTTTAGCAAATAGACTCCATAGATGCCCCCCCATAGAGACTAATTGATTTACTATCAAAGAACCTCCGATACCCACAGCAAAAGCAGCAGTTGTTGTAATTGCTCCTAAAACAAGCAACGCCAAGGGCAATTGTATCATTGGTAAAAAAGCCAATGGCGTCATCCCCCAAAAAGTTAAGGAAGCAAGATTCACTAAAAGAGAAGGAAAGAAAAAACAGGCTCCCGTAATGAGAAGCCCAATACCAATTGATATAAGCAAAAACAGCCCTACTAAGACTCTATTTTCATTATACCATTGCGTTAATAAATCCCACATGGCGGCAGCTCCTAGACAAAAAGACGGCTATGCTTTCTGATATATCGTTGGATCATTAACATGCGCCGCAGCAAACCCTTGCCGTCGAAAAGTACAACTGTCACATTGACCACAGGCCTCTCCCGCATCATTCGCCTGATAACAGGAAACAGTTAAACTGTAGTTAACGCCTAATTTATTGCCTAACTCTATGGTTTTGGCTTTACTCAAATGTTGTAAAGGAGCATGGATAGAAAAACGATCGCCTTCTACTCCGGCTTTAGTTGCTAAATTAGCCAAGGTTTGGAATGCCTGAATAAACTCAGGTCTACAGTCAGGATAGTGCGAGTAATCTATTGAACTGACTCCTATAAAAATATCTCTCGCATTTATAGATTCGGCCAAACCTAAAGCCATAGATAAAAAAATGGTATTGCGTGCAGGCACATAGGTAACAGGAATCGCTTCACTTTCCTGATAATTAGGAACTTCAATCGTTGTATCAGTCAACGCAGAACCACCAAACAAATTTACATCAAGCTTGATTATTTTGTGCTCTATCCCCATATGCTGAGCAATTCTTGCTGCGGCAAGCAATTCAGCAGAGTGTCTTTGTCCATAAGAAAAGCTCAAGCCATAGCAATGGAAGCCTTGAGATTTAGCAAGGGCCAAACAAGTGGTTGAATCTAACCCTCCGGAAAATAATACTACCGCTTTTTTCATTTTATCTCGCCTCAATAGTCTCTCATCAAATAATGCTCTAGAACCTGGAAAAATGATTAAGTCCTCCTGCGTCACAACGATAAGCAGATCGCGCTACAAATAACTCGACTCAAGACCGCTCATCACGCCTTGCAAAATTGGGCTATTGGTTGCCCGACTTACAAACTCGGCTCCATTTTCCATGGGTAATAATTTTGAGCATTGCTTGCTTATGAATAATCCTGTTAAAATGCCAAGCAATTATGCCACAACTTGGGATGTCATGACGACTAATCTTTATCCAGTAATTCTTGCCGGTGGTTCCGGTACTCGTTTATGGCCATTATCGCGCCAAAATTTTCCCAAACAATTCTTGGCCTTAAACGGTGAATTATCTTTGCTACAACAAACAATGCAAAGAGCACTCAGCCTGAACAGCAATCAAATGCTGATTGTCAGTAATGATGCCCATTATTTTCTTTGCCAGGAACAGTTACAAAATTTTAATATCCCAACGACTTATTTATTAGAACCCTGCGCACGAAATACCGCCCCTGCAATTGCTTGTGCCGCTCATCACTTAGTCCGCACTGTGGGTAAAGATGCAGTGATGCTGGTCTTACCATCAGACCATTGGATAGCTGATGATGATGCGTGGAAAGAAGCCATGCTCGTTGGTGGGCAATTTGCCGTAGAACATAAGGCTATAGTAACTTTTGGAATTACACCAGACAGCCCTAAAACAGGATATGGCTACATAGAGTCAGGATTCAATTTAACTGAAAAGGTACGTGCAGTAATCAGCTTTAGAGAAAAGCCCGATGCCACAACAGCTGCAGAATTTATAGAGCAAGGTAATTATTTCTGGAACAGCGGTATGTTTGTTTGCACGGCAGGAACTTATCTTGATGAATTACAGAAGTTTAACGCCAATATCCATCAATTTAGCGAACAAGCCTTGGTTTTAAGCCAACACCACCATGATTTCTTACGCCTTGATTTAGAGTATTTTTCCCAATGCCAAGAACTGTCTATTGACTATGCCATCATGGAGCAAACGGATAAAGCAGTGGTTATTCCTGTATCCATGCAATGGAGCGACTTAGGCTGTTGGACCGCCGTTGCTGACGCCAATCAACAAGATGAACATGGCAATACAATTACCGGTAAAGTAATAGCGAAAGACAGCTACAATTGTCTGATCAATAGTGAAGATATTTTAGTGACCACCGTAGGTATTCAGGACCAAATTATTGTTGCTACTAACGATGCCATACTCGTGGCCGATAAGCGTTACTCACAACAAGTTAAAGAACTGGTTAATTCAGTACGCAAAGACCATCATCAATTAACTCAAGATCACCAACGTGTATCACGCCCCTGGGGTTATTATGAAATATTAGCTGAAGGTCCGGCATTTAAAGTAAAACGTCTTATGATTAAACCAGGAGCGAAATTATCTCTGCAAATGCATCAACATCGTGCAGAACATTGGGTTGTTGTAGGTGGTGAAGCAGAAGTCATTAATGACAACAAAAACTTTCGCCTCGCTGTCAATCAATCAACCTACATCCCACAAAATACACGCCATCGTTTAAGCAACCCCGGAAATCAACCACTCTATGTTATAGAAGTACAAAGCGGAACCTATTTAGGGGAGGATGATATTAAACGCTTCGACGACATCTATGCGAGAAGAGATGTGACAGCTGTAGAACTATGATATTTTTTTCTGTAACCATTTGAAAAAACATCCATTCATTATTAAAACATGTTAAATCATTTTATTATCATACTAAGTATGGTTATAATTTGGGATGCTCTAAATCATTATTGTAAATATGTAACAAAACAACCTAATCATTCAGTATTGAACGTGGTTTTAATCATGCCTCATATAATTCACTGAAACGTAAAAACTCTCGTAGATATCCAAAATTTGTGCAAATTTTAGTATCAATAATGTAAATCTCCAAGCATTTCGCTTGTTTTCCAAATAAGTAGTATGCAAAATAGGTGCTATGTTATAAAAAAGTACATATTTTGTTTTTTTAGTATCATAATTAGAAATGAGTGACTGATAAAAAAGGATCCTACAACACCAATAGTGTGGTGGAATCATGTAACACCTAAGCCAATGGTGTTAACAAATAACCTTTTTCGTCAATCGACAGTGAGTCACCAAAAACTCCTAAATACAGAGGTGATGTTATGGCAACCAGCAGCTTAATTCTTCAGTCCTATTTTAAAACCGTTTCTAACGGTAAGAAAGATAAGCAGAGCTATAACAAGAAAGTTAAAGAGTTTCTTAAAACGAATAGAGGTGCCGACTTTCTCACCCCCCTTAATCACTACATCTCAATTTTAGAAGATACAGAGCAAGCCATGTTACCTTTCATGACTGCAGAGAAAAAAAAGCAAGTATTACGTGATCTACAAGTTGCCTTATTACTGTTAATGACGCAAAAGCGACATGAATTACAGCATCAAAAAACAGAGAATGTAACAACATACAACGCTCATATTAAAAATTGCTGCCAATTAATTGATGCCATCCAATATGAAGAAGAGCGTAAAGCAAGAAAAATGAAGCTCGCTCCAGATCATGGCTATGCTACAGACGGCTATCCTGTTCAATATCTAGGTCTTTCTTGGGGACAATGGTTTGCAGGAATGATGGTCGACTGGGCAGATCGTAAAACTAAAACAATCAAGGAAGTAATGGGGGCAGTTAATGAAAAAAGATTGTATTGGGTTTGGGGATCGTCACTATTAAAAACCACGCTGGATTTAATGCCTGCAGATATTTTCAACGTAGAACAAGCCAAACAAGCAATAAGAACTCCCGATCCATATACCGGCTACATGAGTTGGATCTTATACTATTTCCGTTTTGCTTTAAATTTAAGCCTCCTACTCAAGCATACCATTAGTGGTCCATGGATGAGTAAAGAAGAGAAAAAGACTCCCTGGACAGAACGATTCCTGACTCAATGGGACCAAAGGAAATTCACTTTACTTAATGATTCCTTATGGGCTACAGCGAATATGGTCTGTTTTTTCTGGCTTACTGGAAAAGGGGTATTGGGAACTTGGGGAGATCTCCTCACTTTGGTACTTTTAGTTTTTGACATCAGTATGGCTGTATGGGATTTTGAAGAACAAAAAACGCGCCACAATAAAGAAATGTTAGATTATGAGACTAATATTAAAAAATTGAAGGAGCAAATCAATAAGCCTAAAGAGGATACTCAATCACAAGAAGATTACGACAGAATGCTCATTGAGTATAAAATTCAATTGCTCGCTTTAGAAAAAGCACAAACACAATGCAAAAAAGATTGGGACTACCAAAAAATAAGTTTAATCAATAACATAACATATGCCGCAGGTTTAATGTTAGCCTTTGCTTTGTTAACTACTCCATTCCTTCCTATTGCAGGTCCTGCAGCATTAGCGCTCGTTGTGACAGGAGCAGTGCTTTGTTTTGCCCTTACAGTCATTTACAATGCAGTAAGAGGTGGTATAGAAATCTATAAGGCAAAACAGTCAGCAAGCGAGGTACAGGAAGATTGTGCGAATAAAATAGCTTTATTCTTAAAAAATGATCCGCCGCTTGATGACAATGAAAAACGTTTACTTTTCCTTGAAATCAAAAAGCTAAAAGCAGAAACCAGTTATCAAGAGCAAATGGTCGTTTTACAAACCATGCATTTAATCCGTTCCATTTTGTTTGAAGCGTTGCTTCCTGCTGTAATTTTTGCCAGTTTTGTTTTTTTACCGATCGGGGCAGGATTTGGCATATTAGGTGCTGTTCTCGCTTTAACTCTTGCATCACATTTCATTATTAATGCGGCGTTTAAGCCTGAAAAAGAAAAGCTGGGTGAGTTTAATGAGCAGGAGTTTGAGGTGTTCTGTAAAGATCCTGAACATTGGGATCCTAAAGCGGCAAAGTCGCAAACATTCTTCTCTTCCTCTACGAAACAGCCTGAGGCGCAATTGCCGCAAGCAGAAAAAATAGAGGAGCAAAATGAGGAGGATCTGAGCATCTCATTCTTATTTGATGAATCTGACGAGTATAAGAGTCAACCGCAATAAAATATTGTTCAGAGAGTGATACCAACATAGGTCGGGCAACTAATTGCCCGACGATTATTGTCACCATAACTCCACTCGAAAAATCATCTATATATGTCCAATAGACCTCTTTCCCTTTTCTTATTTAAGTCAGACAATTTGTTGCCTTAACTGTCATCCAGAGCACCGCGAAGGCGCTCCTGCAAAGCGCATTCAGCCACACTCAGGAGCTCCTCAGGATTAGCCAGTAGCGTTAATAACCGTCGATGACGAGAAATTTGCACCTCGCATAACAAATCCCTCTAAAAAAGTGTATAATGATTGTTTTTGTTACAACACAGAACTTAGGCAAAACAAAAAATAGCTCTTTTTTGCGTACGTTCTGGCTCAATTAGTGATCAGACATGAATCTTGAAAAGTTATATGATGTAATTGTCGTAGGTGGCGGACATGCTGGAACTGAAGCCGCTCTCGCTGCAGCTCGTATGGGCGTAAGCACCTTATTACTCACACATAATGTAGACTTGCTTGGACAAATGTCGTGCAATCCAGCAATCGGTGGTATTGGCAAAGGCCATTTGGTAAAGGAAATAGATGCCTTAGATGGTGCTATGGCGAAAGCCGCGGATCAGGCAGGAATTCAGTTTCGTATACTTAACGCATCAAAAGGCCCCGCCGTTCGCGCTACCCGAGCCCAAGCGGACAGAGTGCTTTATAGACAAGCAATAAGAGCACAATTACAGTCTCAGACTAATCTAGATATTTTTCAACAAGCTGTTGATGATTTATTAATTGAGCAAGGGCGAGTTACTGGTGTAATAACCCAAATGGGATTCACTCTAAGAGCTAAAGCAGTAGTACTTACTGTAGGTACTTTTTTAGGTGGTAAAATCCATGTGGGCATGAATCAGTTTTCCGGGGGGCGAGCAGGTGATCCACCATCCATTGCCTTAGCAAACAGCTTACGTGATTTAGACTTACCGGTTGGTCGTTTAAAAACAGGGACCCCTCCACGTATAGATAGACGTAGTTTGGATTTCAGCCAAATGACGGAACAGCCAGGCGACACTCCTTTGCCTGTATTTTCTTACTTGGGATCAATCAATGATCACCCACAACAAATCCCTTGCCATATTACCCATACCACGGAAGCAACTCACGACATTATTCGTAAAAATCTGCACCAATCCCCTATGTATGCGGGAGTAATCGAAGGGGTGGGACCACGTTATTGTCCGTCTATTGAGGATAAAGTAGTTCGTTTTGCTGATAAATTATCGCATCAAATTTTTGTTGAACCTGAGGGATTAACTACCGAAGAAATCTACCCTAATGGTATTTCTACCAGTCTACCGTTTGATGTCCAAGTACAATTTGTACGCACTATTAAAGGTTTTGAGCAGGCACATATTACACGACCTGGTTATGCCATAGAATATGATTATTTTGACCCTCGAGGACTAACCACGTTCTTGCAAACTAAGGCCATAGCCAATTTGTTCTTTGCCGGACAAATCAATGGCACAACAGGTTATGAAGAGGCTGCAGCACAAGGCATTATTGCCGGAATGAACGCAGCCTTACAAGTTCAGGAAAAAGATCTATGGTGCCCACGTAGGGATGAAGCATACATTGGTGTACTCATCGATGATTTGATAACCCGCGGTACTCAAGAACCCTATAGAATGTTCACATCTCGCGCTGAATACCGTCTGCTATTACGAGAAGACAATGCAGATCTGCGCTTGACACCTAAAGGTAGGGAGTTAGGCTTAGTGGGGGATAAGCGTTGGCAAATATTCTCAGAAAAACGCGAGTCTATTGAAAAAGCACAATCCCTTTTACATAGTACCTGGGTTCGTGTTACTCATAATGAAGTGTTTAAAGAAACGCTAACCAGTCCGATGCTCCACGATAATCGCGCCTCTGAATTTTTAAAGCGCCCTGAAATCAATTATCAACACCTATTAATGCTGGAAGACTTAAATTTACCAGAATTACCGCTAGATGTAATGGAACAAGTAGAAATTCAAAACAAATACGCCGGTTATATTGAGCGACAACAGCAAGACATCGAAAAATTGCGTAAATACGAAAATACAGTATTGCCTGACACCGTGGATTATCATCAAGTCACCGGTCTATCCAGCGAAGTGATACAAAAATTAGCGAAGATCAGGCCTACTACCTTAGCGCAAGCTGGCCGTATTTCAGGAGTAACCCCTGCGGCACTGTCTTTATTGCTAGTTCACTTGAAAAAAAATCGGCTTCACGCATGAATAATGAGTTAAAAAATATCCGCTTGCTCTCATTCAGCGCCCTCGGAGAAACCGCTCGACGTGGAGAAGAGTAAGCCATGCTACAAGTTAAATTACACCTAGAAGAAGGACTAAAACAGTTTGGTTTGAGTTCGCTTTGCGAGCCACTCTTCAACTACTTACTCCTATTGAACAAATGGAATGCGGCTTATAATCTCACCGCAGTGCGCGATCTGGATTCCATGGTGAGCAAACACATACTGGACAGTTTAGCTATTTTACCCTGGATAAAGGGGAATAAAATTCTAGATGTAGGAACTGGGGCGGGATTACCAGGCATTCCCTTAGCTATAGCCAAGCCAGAAATTCAATTTGTTCTACTCGACAGCAATGGCAAAAAAACGCGCTTTCTCAATGAGGTAAAACGACAACTTGACTTGAAAAACCTTGAAATTGTACAATTTCGAGTCGAAAACTACCACCCAGATGAAGGTTTTGATACAGTAATAAGCCGAGCGTTCAGTAGCCTTGAACAAATGATTCATTGGACACAACACCTAATTGCCCAAGGGGGGCAATGGTTAGCGATGAAAGGTCGTTATCCTGAAGCTGAATTAGCACTCATCCATCAACCGTTTCGCGTAATAAACTATACGGTTGACAGTGTTGAAGGAGAACGCTGCTGTGTCTTGATTGATAACTCAACTAAGGAATAATTATGGCGAAAGTCATAGCCATTGCCAATCAAAAAGGGGGAGTGGGAAAAACCACTACGGCCATTAATTTAGCCGCCTCGCTGGCTGCAAACAAACAACAGGTACTATTGATTGATTTAGATCCTCAGGGCAATGCAACTATGGGTAGTGGCGTTGATAAAAATCAACTGGTGCATACCACTAATGATGTATTACTACATGATTGTCTTGCCGAGCAAGTTTGTCTTACCACCACTTGTGGCTACGATTTAATTCCTGGCAATAGTGATTTGACCGTTGCTGAGGTCAGTTTGATGGAAAGAAATCATAGAGAAACGTTTTTATATAAAGCCTTGCAACCGATACAAAATAACTATGATTTTATCTTGATTGATTGCCCTCCGGCGTTAAATACGTTAACGATTAATGCTTTTGTTGCAGCTGACTCAGTATTAATCCCTATGCAATGTGAATACTACGCTCTTGAAGGATTGGCTGCCCTGCTATCAACTATAGAGCAAGTTAAATCCTCAGTTAATCCAAGATTAAATATAGAAGGTGTCTTGCGTACCATGTACGATGCTCGTAACCGGTTATGTGCCGATGTATCCAAACAACTATTAGAACATTTTCCGGCTAAGGTGTACCGAACGGTAATACCGCGTAACGTAAGATTAGCAGAAGCACCAAGCCATGGATTACCAGCATTACACTACGACAGAACATCACCCGGAGCTGCCGCTTATATGGTGCTAGCCTCAGAACTTATCAGTAAACAAACTGTTGTCAGCTAATTTGGGGGAATAAATGACAGTAAAACGCAATGGTTTAGGACGTAATTTATCCGCCTTATTAAGTCAATCTGGCAGCACGTTACTACAAGAAAAGCCTCAAACAGAACATCTTAAACTGGCTGTTGATTGCTTACAACCAGGTAAATATCAACCACGCGGTGAGATGGAAGAAGCCCCATTAAATGAATTGGCAGAATCCATTAAAAAGCAAGGGTTACTGCAACCCTTACTTGTTCGTGCACTAACCAATGGCGGCTATGAAATTATTGCTGGAGAAAGACGCTGGCGTGCAAGTCAGATTGCCGGTCTTACCGAAGTCCCAGTTATCTTAAAACAAGTTGATGACGAAACAGCCATGGCCATGGCCTTGGTTGAAAATTTACAACGCGAAGATCTAAATGCAATGGATCAAGCCCGAGCTATGCATAGGCTCACGACTGAGTTTGCTCTAACCCATCAACAAGTAGCCGACCTTTTATGCAAATCGCGAACGGCGGTGAGCAATTTTTTGCGTTTGCTTTCATTGGCCCCTTCCGTAAAAAAATTATTGGAGCACGGCGATTTAGACATGGGACATGCACGCGCTTTATTGATGTTAGATGAAGAACAACAAAGCCAAGTAGCCCTATTAATTATTGCTAAAAATTTATCAGTGCGAGAAACAGAAAAATTAGTCGAGCGAGTTAAAGAGGGGAAGACTGAAGAGCACCCACGTGAAGTCCCAGCTCCCTTGCATCAAGAAAAAGTAAATACCTTGGCACAGAGACTACAAACCCAAGTAAAATTAAAACCAGGAAAGGCAGGCAAAGGTTCATTAATTATTCATTACGATAATGCACATAGCTTGCAAAAAATCATTGAACAATTGATGGATTAAGCTGCATTCAAGACTAGTTCAGTTGCTGTATAGATAATGACTCAGTTTAAAATGTAAGCTGAATCCTTGCCCACCAGGTTCAGAGCGACTTCGGCGACAAAGGCATTGGTTAATACCATTAACTCAACTTGGCTCGTCTGATGTATGGGACCAAACGCAATCCTGATGGTAATTAGTCAACATATAAAGAAAAAGAGCATAGACTCTATGCTCTTTTTGGGAATAGGTAGACAGCAAGATCGAGTACAGTCCTATTTCTTACGTGGATTCCTCTGAAGTGTTTTAGGCTTCTTAGTCAAAGCTAAGCTTGCTCACCACACTCTCAATCTGGCCTCCAAAATCAGGTTATTGGCTGAACAATGCATACTGTCTATAGTTCTATGTTAGGACAATGAGTTTATTTATTCAACTCTTTTTTGATTGTTTATTGCAAAGATTTCGTCAAGTTAACGTTGCCATTGGTAGATATCTATTTAAATTCATCGGCTTATTTCATCCGGTTTTATGCACTAGACCTCTTTCGAAACTCGCTGTAGCGAGTGAAGAACCAAAGTGTGTACACGAAAGTCTCATGAGGATTCGAGCACCGTATCGACGAAGCAATTCACTGAGACTGTAGAGTTTCGAAAGAAGTCTACTATAATTTTAAAAATGGATGAAAGTTCTCAATTTGAAGGGATGGATCTATGGAGCATCGCGATCATGCAAAACATATCCCAAAAACGCAACAATCTGCATGTGATCATCACCAACATCATGGGCTTCATAAAAAAATAAATACCCCTCCTATCGAAGGAGCTCTATATACTTGTCCTATGCATCCAGAAATTACACGATCTGCTCCTGGAAATTGCCCTATCTGTGGTATGGCCTTAGCCCCCATGACGACCTCTATAGATGAAGCACCAAATCAAGAATATGGAACTATGCGTCGACGCTTTTGGTTTGCTTTAATTCTGACCTTGCCCCTATTCGTCATGGAAATGAGCGACCATTGGGAAATACAAATGCTATCAACCAAAGCATCTACTTGGGTGCAATTGGCTCTAGCAACTCCAGTAGTTCTTTGGGGTGGTTGGTCGTTCTTTGAAAGAGGACTGCAATCACTTAAAACACGTCACCTCAATATGTTTACATTAATAGCAATAGGCATTGGTGTAGCATGGGGATATAGCATGGTCGCCACCCTATTTCCTTCACTATTTCCAGCAGCCTTTCGTAGCAGTGGCGGTACAGTTGCCGTGTATTTCGAGGCCGCTGCGGTCATTACCACCTTAGTGTTACTGGGACAGGTACTTGAGCTAAAGGCCCGAGAGCAAACTGGAGGAGCAATTCGCGCGTTACTCAAATTAGCTCCGGAAAATGCTCACCGCATTAAAGACGACAATACTGAAGAGGAAATAACGCTTGATGAAATCAAAGAAGGAGATCGGTTACGTGTACGCCCAGGAGAAAAAATACCTGTAGATGGAGTCATCACAGAGGGTAATAGCACCATAGATGAATCAATGATCACCGGGGAATCTATGCCTGTCACTAAAAAAACGGGAACACAAGTGATCGGAGCCACTATCAACCAGACCGGTAGTTTTATCATGCAAGCACAACATATAGGCAGTGAGACTATGCTTGCCCGTATTATACAAATGGTTAGTGAAGCGCAACGAAGTCGGGCTCCCATTCAACGCTTAGCAGATAAGGTTGCGGGTTGGTTCGTGCCCGTAGTACTCCTTATCGCTCTGTTGTCGTTTATTGCATGGGCTATTTATGGCCCACAACCCTCATTAAGTTATGGTCTTATCGCTGCAGTGTCTGTTCTTATCATTGCCTGTCCTTGTGCATTGGGTTTAGCTACCCCTATGTCCATTATGGTCGGGGTGGGGCAAGGAGCAAAAAATGGAGTGCTCATTAAAAACGCCGAAGCATTAGAAAATATGGAAAAAGTCACTACACTCATCGTAGATAAAACAGGAACACTCACTGAGGGTCATCCTCAATTAACGCGGATTATCAATACAGAAGAATATAGCGAATATGAAATCTTAACTTTAGCCGCTTCCCTTGAACATCAAAGTGAACATCCTTTAGCCCAAGCGATTATTGTAGCCGCAAAAGAAAAAAACATTCCTCTGGCCAAGGTAACTCAGTTCGACGCCCCTACAGGAAAAGGAGTAATAGGTATAGTCAATGGTTACCAAATTGCTATAGGTAATAATTTACTAATGGAAGAATTACAGGCAAGCAATGAAGCACTATCTTCCCAGGCTGATACCCTTCGTGCTGAAGGAGCAAGTGTCATGTTTCTTTCTCTAGACAACAAAATTGCGGCGCTCTTAGTAGTAGAAGATCCTATAAAAAGCGATACGGCCGAAGCGATTCACCATCTACAAGCTGAGGGGATAGAAGTCATTATGCTAACCGGAGATCATAAAAAAACAGCGGAAATTGTAGGCCAAAAACTAGGCATAAAGAACGTCATTGCCGAGGTCTTGCCTTCAGATAAAAGTCGTGTGGTGAGTGAGTTAAAAAATAAAGGCCAAATAGTGGCCATGGCAGGGGATGGAATTAATGATGCCCCCGCCTTAGCAAAGGCAGATATTGGCATTGCTATGGGTACAGGGACAGATGTGGCCATCGAAAGTGCGGGTATTACACTACTCCATGGTGATTTAACTGGCATTGTCAAAGCCAGACGCCTATCAACCGCAACCATGCGTAACATTAGGCAAAATCTATTCTTTGCTTTTATCTATAATATTCTAGGAATACCCATAGCAGCCGGAGTTCTTTACCCTATTTTTGGCGTGTTGCTTAGTCCAATTATCTCTGCGGCCGCCATGTCTATCAGTTCTGTGTCAGTCATAGCTAATGCTTTAAGATTAAGATGGAGCCGTCTCTAAGGAAATGATCCCTCCTTAGTAAACGAGATTGGAACGACTAATTTGTGCCACGTTAGTCACACCAGTCAAAGTCATAGCAATGCGTATTTCCTTAGCAAAAATATCCAACAAATGCTCAACACCGGCTTGCCCCCTAGCAGCCAAAGCATAAACAACAGATCGACCTAGTAGTACTGCTTTGGCCCCTAAAGCCAACATACGTACCACATCCAATCCTGAACGCACTCCAGAATCAACAAGAACACTAAGACTGTTACCAACAGCATCGGCTATAGCTGGTAAGGCTTTTGCAGTAGACAAGACACCATCCAATTGGCGCCCCCCATGATTAGAAACCACTATCCCATCAGCGCCAAACTTAACAGCATCTTTTGCATCCTCAGGATCTAAAATACCTTTTATAATCAAAGAACCCTGCCAAAAATCACGTATCCATTCCAGATCGCGCCAGCTAATCGAGGGATCAAAATTTTTCTCTAAAAAACCAATATAATCTTGCAGGTCGACAGATTTTCCTAAATATTTTGATACATTCCCTAGCTCAAAAGGACGTCCTAACAACCCGACATTCAAAGCCCATGAGGGTTTCATTACAGCCTGTAATAAACGCCGCGGTGAGGAAAAAGAACCTGACATACCAGAATGTGCATCTCTATATCGAGCTCCAGGCATAGGCATATCAACTGTAAAAACAAGATGTTGTATTCCTGCGTCCCGCGCACGTTCAAGCACGTTTCTCATAAAGCCACGATCTTTGAGCACATAAAGTTGAAACCATAACGGTTGTTTGCTCTGTGCGGCGACCTCTTCTATAGAGCAAATAGATACCGTAGATAAAGTAAAAGGAATACCTGTTTTTTCTGCAGCTTTTGCCGCCTGCACCTCTCCTCGTCGAGCATACATCCCAGTAATCCCTACAGGGCTTATTATCACGGGCAGTGCTAATTTTTGACCGAATAATTCAGTTTCCATACTTAAATGCTCTACATTTTTTAAAATACGCTGTCGTAAGACAATCCGTTCCAAATCTGCAGAATTAGCCTTTAAGGTATGTTCTGCATAAGCCCCTCCGTCTATATAATCGAATAAAAAGCGGGGTAATTTGCGCTGTGCGGCAAGACGGTAATCCAAAGGGGAAGAAATAATCATCCTGAGCACTCCAATTGAGACTGGGTAAATACGAGAAAAATAAGCATACCGTTTCCATGTGTTTGAAGCAAAATATTGCGGTTAATACCTCTGTCTAATTATAAATTTCATTCTCATTGATCACGTAATGGCAATGGTGTAAAATATAAGAACAACAATTTAAAGTCCTTTCACTTTTGGACGGAGCCTGGTAATGCCACATATTCCTTTAGAGACCCTTGGTTTAAGCGTACCAAACATGCGTTTCCAGCATGGAGCAAGACAAGTAACAAGGCCCATAAGCGACCATCCACCGATTATTCAAAATACCTTATGGGGAACAGTTGCTACTCTCAATATGCTTCACCCAGGCTCTCCCCTGGCTCCGCCGGTACAAATAGGCGGTGTTACTACGTTGCCAATTAATGGCAAAGTCCAAATGGAAGAGATGGCTCAATATATCGTTCAAATGTTTCAACAAGGAGTTGGGTTGCTTGCATTACAAGAAGTTCCTGCCCCTGGTACAGCTAATTTTAATTATTTGAGAGATGAATTGACCCGGCTAACGGGAGCATCTAACTTAATTGATGTACAGACATTAACCAGTCATTGGTTAAAAACTAAGCCTCATGCTTTTGGTACCACGATTCTATCTAATCCAAATCAGTTTAAAATCACTGGAGGAGCAAAAGCTGGCTTGAATAATCGGGCAGGCGTATATAATGTTACCGCTGTATCTAGTGGACACATAATACCCGTTGCCAATATTCATGGGGACTTTAAAAATCAACAAGGCACTGCAACATATATTAACAACTTTGATGGAATATGTTTGGGTGATTTAAATATTTCACAAAGCGACATGAGAGCCAACCCCAATCCTCAGATTCTACAATCTATTGCAACACCTACTTTAGTAATAGAAGGTTTAATATATCGAGTCGATACTGTTGATGTTATTCAAGATGCCTACAGTCGGCAAATTAAACCTGATTTTACTCCAGATACAACGCGTATTACCCCACCTACGATTCCTATGCATCATACCCCACCCACAGTTTTTACAATAGCCAAGGAGCAAGCCGTTGAGCTTTTAAAGCAATTTCAAGCGACCTTAGCAAGCGATCTCATTATAGGTGGAAAAATCGTCGGTTTGCAGTTAACTACACCAGCTCCTTATACGGTATCACATATAACAACTACGAATAGCAAAGTTCGTGATGCTTTGATTCCGTTTTATCAAAACTGGATAGCACAACAAGGCTTGCAGACACAAAAGGCGCAAGGCGTAGCTAATAATGCGTCAACAACTCATCACAATGTTGCCCCGTTTCCCTCTAAGCCAATAGTAGCCGCAATTGAGATACTTCCGCAGCATGCGACTGTATATCTACAGCAGGTGAAGTCTAACTTGCCACCACAATTCCTTGATCAAAGCCCTATAGGGATAGTGGGAGTAGAGCTCGAAATGCCCCACCCCGGTAAAACTGACGCTCGTATAACCTTTAGAAATAAAGAAATTTACGATTTTATTACCAGAGGGTTCAAGCATGAGAAGCAACAAGCACAAGACCCAACGAATACTATCAGTGGAACAACGCAACATTCCAGCTCATCCCAAGCGGATCATGTGGTGCCCCCAGTGATTGATGAACCCATTTTTCAGCCTGTAGTTATTAAAATACCGGCCAAACAAGCAGCTTCATTCCTCGATAGAGTAAAAATTGAAGCCAATCTGCCGCCTGGACTTGTTCAAAATGGACGAATCACAGGTGTAGAGTTAAGAACAGCATCCAAAAGTGGCATATCAGAAATAACTATTAAGAATAGAGACGCTCATCAAGCCATTGCCGTATTTTATGAACTGTGGACGAAGGAGCAAGAAGCCCTTAAGACACAACAGGGACAAAAAACAACTGACACGACATCTGGTGCGAGGCATCATTCTAGCGTTGCTCCATCACACGGAACACAAACTAATACCAACATACCTCTAGTTGTCGATACTCCCATTGCGAAGAAAAAAGAGGTTCCTATACAGCAAAATACAACAAATACTACACCAATAACAACGCACCATTCTAGTGTTCCCCCATTGGATAAAGTACACACTACAGGTAATGACTCGCCATCTCCTTTTCAACCAATAATTATTAAAATGCCGGCTACGCAAGCAGCTCTATTTGTAAAACAGTTTAAGGCCGTCTTACCCCAACATTTTATTAATAGTGAAAACGTTATAGGCTTAGACTTAGACGTCCCTGATCAAACTAGCGATGCCAGTATTACATTGAAAAATCAAGATATTTATCAAAAGTATTTAGAATTTCAAGCGGTAAAACTCCAACAATTTAATGATGGAAAGATAAAGATTCAGAGTGATTTTATTAAAAGTCTTGATGAGTTTTCCGATAAGATGAAGAGTCTAGCAACAAGCGATTCTGTTTCCGCTCAAAAAGGCAAACAACTATACGATACATTAATGAATGCACAAGCAACTTTTTTCCAAAACATAACTCCTGGTTCCAGTAAAGAAGAGATAAAGACTCACATCGCCGATTTTCGTATGAGCTGTAGAAATCATTTTGTGGAAGCAGATAAAGTTATGGGCCATGGCTGGTTATATAGAGTGGCTGAAGTTGTTATAAAAGCGGTAGTTGGTTTGTTTGCAGCTATAGGCATGGCACTTGGTGTCATTGTCGGCCAAGGTGTACTCAACGCCGAGCATCGCCAAGGATTCAAAAACACGTTCTTTGCTCTAGACAAGACTGCCGGAACAACAGCATTAGAGGCGACCCAGAAACAAATTCTAGGTAATGATGAAGACGATCAAGGTTTGCTAAATCAAGAGGCTTTTACCCCTAAAAATTAATAGCGAGAACGTCCGTTGCGGATACGAGTTGTAGCCCGGATTAGGCGCAACCGTAATCCGGAAAATCCAGTTGGTAACCTGGACAGCGAGAGCGTAACCCAGAAGCAAGATTGACTTTATTGCACCTTATTTAGGTATGTAAAGATATTCTAATACCTATTTATCCTGCTTTTTGCTGCCACATTTTTCCTGGGTCACGTTCTCGCTGCCCAGGCTACTTTGCCCCACGTTCCTCTCCGAAACTCACGTCCGCTTAATTGCAGTGAAGGCTAGGGAACCCTACTAATAATTTTAAATATTTTGAAACATATGATTAAAACTAAAAAATAATCACAGATAAAACTTTTTAATTTCCTTGAGCTAAAATTAGTTATATAGAGTGTTTTTTATCTAATTATTATTGCAATAATTGATTATGGACAATCAAAGATATTTCACCAACAAGGATCTTCTATAAGTGCAACTAATGCTATTTGCATGTTGATAATTAGCTGGTGGAGGCCATGGTGTTAATTCAACCTGTTCAGCCTGTATTTGTAACTATCAAAATTGGCGAGGAAAAGTACGATTGCCAAATGATAAGTTTATCCGATACAGAATTAGAATTAACTAGTTCCGAATATATGGAAAAGGAGAGTCATGTATTATTCTTTGCCAAATATTTTCGGGGAAACGCAACCATTAATGAAATAAAATTCGCTCAGTTCTGTTTTACCTATAAGCTGAGCATTGAGGCGATTCAGTTTCAACCGGGATTAATTATTAATACCCGGTTGTAATAAAAGCGAAATGAAATTATAACCAATAAACAAATAAAAATAAGAACAACCAAACAACGTCCACAAAATGCCAATACCACGCAACACCCTCAAAAGCAAAATGACGTTCTGGAGTAAAATGTCCTTTTTTGCAACGAATCAAGATGACAATCAGCATTATAGTTCCAATCGTCACGTGCAAGCCGTGAAATCCGGTCAACATAAAAAAGGTTGTGCCATAAATACCTGAAGCTAGGGTTAGGTTCAACTCATTATAAGCTTCATGATACTCATAAGCCTGACAGCATAAGAACAATATACCCAATGCAATAGTTAAAGCCATTCCCACTAGCAATTGAGTACGTTTATTTAATTTCAAGGCCCAATGCGCCCAGGTTATAGTGACGCCCGAAGTTAACAAAATTAAAGTGTTGAGAGCAGCCAACCCCCATGCGCCCATTGCCTCAGTTGCCCCTGAAAAAATCTGATTATTAGGGTTAGCTAATAAAGGCCAGACGGCTTTAAAATCAGACCACAAGGTAATATGGGTCATTGGGTGTATTTCCCCTCCCAGAAGGGGAACCGACCAAAATCTGGTGAAAAATAAAGCGCCGAAAAAAGCACCAAAAAAACAAACTTCAGAGAAGATGAACCAGCACATACCCCAGCGAAAGGATCTATCGACTTGCAGATCATATATCCCCTTGCCATTTTCATAAATAACTTGGCCAAACCATCCAAACATCATACCAACAAGGATACAAAGACCCAGGGCAAAAATATATGGTCCGTACCAGTCAACATGTAGCCAAGAAGCAGCCCCTACTAACGTCGTGGTTAATCCAATTGATCCAACCAAAGGCCAATGACTGGGCTTGGGGACATAATAAGTACCTTGCGCTCCCATTGTGTTTTAATCTCCTGTGTCAATAATACATTTAACTTGCGCTGTTTATTTAATTGATTGCTCTATTAGTCACATCGAATAAAGTATAAGACAAAGTAACTGTCTTAACATTCTCAGGCAAGTCCGTATCTAAGTGAAATAATAACGGCATATCCATTGCTTCATGCCCATTCAGTGTCTGCTGAGTAAAGCAAAAGCACTCGGTTTTTTTCAAATACTTAGCCGCAATTCCCGGAGTAACACTGGGAATTGCTTGCACGGTCATTTGATGATTTGTTTTATTTTCGGCATAAAAAGCCAATTTAACAATTTCACCTGGGTGCACCTTAATTTTCTTCGTTTTAGGATAAAACGCCCAGGGAACACCGCTATTGTTAGTAGCTACAAACTCAACTAAAACCTCTCTATTTGTCGCAATAGTTGCCTTAGTTACATCATAAGCAATCGCTTCAGGATTAGTTTTACCATTTATACCTAAACTTTTACATAAGCTGTTATAGATGGGAACTAAAGCAAACCCAAAAGCAAACATTCCTAATACAACAAGTGACAATATAAGTAACAGTTTTCTCTGTTTTTTTTCCTCGCTCATTAATTTTCGCCTTTAATCGATAACAGGCGGCGTTGTAAACGTATGGTAAGGAGGTGGAGACGGCAAAGTCCACTCTAAACCATGAGAGCCTTCCCAAACTCTATCCGTTGCAACATCTTTATCTGTTCCTCTTTTTCTCACTGTAGCAACAATGTTATATAGGAATAAAAGTTGTGAGAAACCAAAAATAAAGGCGCCGACAGTTACTATCATATTAAAATTGGTAAATTGTAACGCGTAGTCCGGGATTCTTCTTGGCATCCCAGCGAGCCCCAAAAAGTGCATAGGGAAGAACGTTAAATTTACTGATATAACAGAAAGCCAGAAGTGCCATTTACCAAGGGCTTCGCTATACATATGTCCAGTCCATTTTGGCAACCAATAATAGGTGGCCGCTTGCAACGAGAAAATAACACCAGGAACCAAAACATAATGGAAATGCGCTACCACAAAATAGCTATCCTGATATTGGTAATCTGCAGGAACAAGAGCAAGCATCAAACCTGTAAACCCGCCGATTGTAAATAAAAACACGAACGCTATGGCAAACAACATCGGTGTTTCAAAGGTCATTGCCCCCTTGAACATGGTACTGACCCAGTTGAATACTTTAATTCCTGTAGGTACAGCAATGAGCATTGTGGTATACATGAAAAACAACTCAGCCCCTAATGGCACTCCCGTTGTAAACATGTGATGAACCCACACAATAAATGACAGAACAGCAATACTCACAGTCGCATAAACCATAAAGTGATAACCAAACAATGGTTTACGGCTAAACGTAGGAATAATTTCTGAAATTACACCAAAAGCAGGCAGAACTAATACATAAACTTCTGGATGGCCGAAAAACCAGAATATATGTTGGAATAGTATAGGATCACCGCCACCAGCAGCACTAAAGAAGCTAGTACCAAAATGTCTATCGGCTAACATCATGGTCACTGCCCCAGCGAGTACCGGCATAATAGCTATCAGTAAGAATGCAGTAATTAACCAAGTCCATGCAAACATTGGCATCTTCATTAAGGTCATTCCTGGAGCTCGTAAATTCAAAATAGTAGCAATAATGTTAATAGAGCCCATAATAGATGAGAGTCCCATCATATGGATGGAGAAAATCATAAAGTCGGTGCTAGGTGGAGCATAGGTTGTCGATAATGGCGCATACATAGTCCAACCAAAGTTAGGACCACCCCCAGCATGAAACATAGTTGAAAACAGTAAACAAAACGCGAAAGGTAGAATCCAAAAACTCCAATTATTTAATCGTGGCAAAGCCATATCTGGAGCGCCAATCATCATCGGTATTTGCCAGTTTGCCATACCCGTAAATGCAGGCATAACCACCCCGAAGAGCATCACTAACCCATGTAGAGTAGTCATCTGGTTAAAGAAATTGGGGTCCACAAATCGGTGACCAGGCTGAAATAACTCTGCTCTGATAACGAGAGCCATGGCTCCAGCTACAAAGAAACTGATCATCGCTAACCATAAATAAAGACTTCCTATATCCTTATGGTTTGTTGTAAATAGCCAACGTTTTGCAAATCCCATGAATCCCTTACCTTGCTCAGGGCCATGATCCTCGTGGGATTCTTCTGTGTGTGTCAATGCGTGACTCATCGCATACCTCCAGCTTGAGCTTTATTAACCATGGTAGGTTGTTGATTATTAGTTTCTCTTAATGCAGCAACCTGTTCAGGTTGAATTTGATCTTCTGTATTATTATTCCACGCGTTACGCTCATAAGTGGTAATCGCTGCGATTTCTTCATCAGTTAACTGATCTTTATAGGGTTGCATTGCTGAGCCTGGAATACCATTAAGGATCAAATCTATATGGCGTGAAATGGGTTTACCCACTGCAACTGAACTGCCTTTAAGAGCAGGATACATGGGCGGTAAACCTAAACCATTAGCTCCATGACATGCAGCACACATCTGCTCATATTTTTGTTTTCCTAAGGTCATTAATTCAGAGTAAGTCATTGTCTTTTGAGTCGATGGCTTGGCTTCTGTTTTTAAAGTTTGTTCATCTACCTTAGTTTGCTCAGCAACCCATTGATCGAATTTTTCCTGACTTACAGCCTCAACCACTATAGGCATGAAACCATGGTTAATACCACACAGTTCAGCACATTGCCCTCGGTATGTTCCAGGCTGATCAATTGTAGCCCATGCTTCATACATAAACCCAGGAATGGCATCACGTTTAATTCCTAGCTCTGGAACCCACCAAGAATGAATCACGTCGTTAGAAGTCACTAAGAAACGGATTTTCTTATTAACTGGCAAAACCAAAGGTTTATCGACTTCAAGCAAATACCATTCTCCTTTTGCTTGTTTATTTTGAATTTGCTCATTGGGGGTTGATATATTGCTAAAATAACTAATCCCTTGATCTAAATATTGGTACTGCCATCGCCATTGGTGACCAACTACTTTAACAGTAACATCAGATTGTCTGCTGTCATCCATACGAATGAGAACTCGAGTTGCAGGAACAGCCAGGCCGACAAGGATTAAAAATGGAATAATAGACCATATAACTTCTAGACGTGGATTATCATGAAAGGTTGCGGGCTTATATCCTTTTGATTTTCTATGGTGAATCAAGGAGTAAATCATCACTCCAAAGACAACAACACCAATAACGGCACATACAACCATGCCTACCATATGCAGATAATACATATCTTTACTTAAAGGAGTTACCCCTTTGTACATATTTAACTGCCAGTTGTCCGCAGCAGCTAGCACTGATTCTGCAGGAAATAAGGCACAAAGGATTACCACTAATTTACAGATCGTTAACCTGTTTAACATCCCAATCCCTCTTCTCTTTGAAAATGGCCAATGTAATTGACTCTTATTTAATCGATTTGTTTAGTTGTTTAATTAACTCTTTCCTACCACAAGGAGTAATTACCCTCGGTTTTAGACTGATTCACCATATATTTGATTGCTGCAATTACCTCACCCGAAGTGCACTTGTCACAGCCTCCATTTTTTGGATGTTCTTTTCCTTTGATGACCGTCTCTATAAGAACATCCATATTTTTGGCAATTAAAGGCTTCCATACCTCTTTATCACCAAGTTTAGGTGCACCAGATTTACCTTCATTATGACAACCTGCACAATTTTCATTGTAAACATTAATGCCACTAGCAGGATATTTTGCTGCCCCTCCAGCTGACAAATCTCTCCATTGAGAGCGAGTCAACGACTTATTAAGAATGTAATCTACCGCAGAAATAATGTCGTTATCAGAGCAGGTAACGCAAGCACCTCTGATTGGCATAGAATTAAACCCATGGATCACATGACGATATAAACCAGTTAGTCCACTACTTTTAAGTCGCATGTACCAGTTAGATGGATCGCCAATAAGTGGGGCACTCATATCCCCATTCTGGTGACAAATCAAACAAACTTGATCATACACTTGTTTGCCTCGTGATAATGAAGGCTTAGCATTAGACGGCGCTAAGGTTAAAGGGTCTGGAGTTGTAACCGTTTTAATATAAGTCGCAATAGCCCGCATATCCGCATCAGTTAGGTATTTTAAGCTATCATGGTTCACTTCAGCCATAGGTCCTGCTACAGGCCCAGCACCATTGAGTAACTCATTATCTCTGAATACCTTAGTGATTTCATCAACAGACGCAGGTTCCAATCCATATTTAGTAATGTTGGGAGCCCAATATCCATCGATAAAAGTACCAGTCAAATAATATCTGGTTTTTGGCCCACCAAATACGTTTAATGGGGTATGGCACATACTGCAGTGTCCTAAGCCATCAACGATGTACTTTCCTCGATTCCATTCAGGAGATTGATTTTTCTCATATTGTATTTCTTCTTTATCAGGATAGAAGAATAGAACATTCCATCCTACTAGAGTAGAACGAGCTCCAGGTACATTAAAGGGAAATGGTAACGATTTATTCTTTAAATTAACGGGAGGAATGCTCATAAAATAAGCGTATAAAGCGCGAGCATCATCATCGGTTATTTTAGAAAAATAAATATAGGGAAACACTGGAAAATAATTTCTTCCCTTAGGATCTTTGCCGTCCTTTAGGGCTTTAATAAAATCTTGCTCTGTCCAGTTTCCTATTCCTGTTTCTTTATCAGGGGTAATATTGGGGCTATAGAAAGTTCCAAAAGGTGTTTCTATAGGTAATCCTCCTGCATAAGCAGGAGTGCCTGCTTTCATGTCAGTATGGCAGGCAATACAATCACCCATTTTAGCCAGATATTCTCCACGCTGAACTAACTCTGCTGACATGCCTTGTACTGGAGTAGCGGATGGATATTGGGGATAATCTGAATCTGCGGCCGATTTTATGGGCGTAGTACTCACGTTTTCAGCTTGTAACGATTGACTCGTAACACTTAACATTGCCAAAACGGCAGTAACAATCAATTTTCGTCTAAACAAAGAGCCCACGCTCCCTCCTATTTGTTCTTATTTTGTACTTTTCTCTTGAGGAGACAGAATAATTGACGCATTTTATACTCCACAATGGATAAGTTGCAATGTTATTCAGATTTAAAATGTAAGACTTTTCAAAATAATACTATATAGTAATTTTGGTTCCCTGGACATTTCTATATACCGATAAATTATTTCTAATAAATTAAATTACTCCTTGCTATACTGCAATTTTTTTATTAACGCGCTTTCCAAATTTGCGGTAATGGAGGATGTACGCAGGTGGAATGCATAACCGGAATGTGCACGACAGTGACATTGGAGTTCGAGCATCGTCTCGACGAAACAATTTCTTTCCGCAATAGTGTTTGGAAAGAGATCTATTTAATTTGAGGGAGCTAATTATGGCATTTAAACCTGCAGTCGAATTAACACAATTACAACAAGAAAATCGGTTTTTAACTCAGATTGACGGAAAAAAAATATTGCTTATCTGGCACAAGGAACAAATTCACGCAATTGAATCTCAATGCCCCCACTTAAAGTTACCTCTAACCAAGGGAAAAATTACTGAAAACAATTCAATAATATGCCCTTTTCACCGGAGTGAATTTGATTTGAACAGTGGTGAAAGTGTATGTTGGTCGCCATGGCCACCTGCCTTAGGAACATTGCTTGGTAAAATTTCTAAAGAAAAAAAGCTAAAAATTTACCCAACAAAGGTGGAAAATGGGCAAGTTTATGTTGATGTGAATTAAAGGCTCCTCTCATTGCATCTTGAGTATTATGGTTGTAGGTCGGACAATCAATTGGTCGACCTACGCAGGCTTTAGATGACAAAGAGAAAACTCAGATTATATCCATCTCCAATATTTATTGCTTGTGATTGATTCCCCTTCGACAGAACTGAGTAATTTGCGCTCTATTTGTAGAAGTCAAGTACCATTCCAAGACAAAATATGTTATTATTTCGCCCCTATCATTTTATTTAATGTTCATTATGTTTGTTTATTTGAATGGATTAATTCTTGGTCTATCCCTAATTATGGCGTTAGGCCCACAAAATATTTTTTTAATTAAGCAAGGCGCAAGAAAGAATCATGCAGCCTTATCAGCCATTATTTGCTTCATTTGTGATGTTATTTTAGTGGGCGCTAGTGTCGCAGGATTACATGAGTTACTCTTAAGTCACCCAACTTTGCAAATCTGGATGATTTGGCTAGGCTCCGCCTTTCTCTTGTACTACGCAGTAAAAACATTGCGTAGCGCTTTTTCTAAAAAGGAACCAACTACAGAGCAAGCGCATCAACAACACAATAGAATGCAAATTATACTTTTTGCATTGGGCTTTAGCTTACTTAATCCTCATGCCATCATCGATACTTTAGTGATTATTGGCAGCGGCAGTAGCCAGTTTCCAGATCAAGAAATAACTTTCCTATTCGGAGTAATTACTTCCAGTCTACTCTGGTTTAGTTCTTTATTTTTTACTACTCGCTATTTTTCCAACGTCTTAATGAAAGCCACAGTATGGCAAACTATAGAACTATGTAGTGGTTTGTTAATGGCATACATTGGCCTTAAACTGGCATTAGGTAATATGTGAGAAACTCAGATAACTTGGGATAACTGGGATAACTGGGATAACTGGGATAACTGGGATAACTGGGATAACTGAGATATTAATAATAGAAAGGGCCAATCAGTGTGTCGCCAATTGACCCAGTGGAATGACACATAGCAAGTCCAACCTCGCACCGACAATATCTCACAAACTATCGGCCAGTGTCAATATTTTTACCACATCTACATTAAGTATTTTCTACCTTTTCAGAAAAAGCTCCTTAAACCGCATGACCAAGTCAAGCTCAAAGGAAGTCCCCTCAAATGAGAATAAACTTCTTTCCAAGCTCTACTGCAGTGGAAATATGCCAACCGTTTCTCCGCCTACAAACAAACTAATTGTTCTTTACAGCTAGTTTAACCAAAGGTCTATTGTTGTTCTAATTTTAATCGGTTAAACTCACTCTTTTATATAGCCTTTAAAGGAATTATGTTTTACGGAGACACTGTTCAAGACACAAGACAACTATTTTTCACTAGCTGGAAAAAATATCAGCATAAGCAACTGCTATCGCCTTTAGAAAATGAAATCGTACAAGTAATATTGGCACATCCAGAATATCATCAAACTATTGAAAACAGCAGTAAGTTTCAGGAACATGCTTATTATCCAGAATTAGGTGAAACCAACCCTTTTTTGCATATGGGGCTTCATCTTGCTATTAGAGAACAAGTAGTCACAGATCGTCCTGAAGGTATTCATGCCATCTACAAAAATTTAGTAAAAAAACTCAGCGACCCATTGGCTGTTGAGCATTTGCTCATGGAACAGTTAGCCGAGTTTTTGTGGCTAACGCAAAAAAATAATTTGCCACCAGATGAGCAATTGTACCTTAACGCCTGTTCACAGCTTTGCGAAGAATAAAGTAAGCACAGTGCGTTGCACTATTTTTAATAGGCTTTGGAATAAAGCTTAATTACTTAATCGCACGTAGGGGCATCTTAAAGTTATAGGTTGCAATAAACCCATTGCTATTTTAACTGGGTATCTTGATAATTATCAGTTAAGATGAGTAATTTAATCGAGCTGACGCATTATTTATGACTAGCCAGGAAAAAACCACCCATTTTGGATTTGAATCAGTCGCATGGGATGAAAAAGAAAAGAAAGTAGCTGAAGTCTTTCATTCTGTCGCTAAAAATTATGACCTAATGAATGATTTAATGTCTATGGGAATTCACCATGTGTGGAAACGATTCACAGTTGAACTAAGTCAAGTTCATCCAGGGCAGTGTGTTCTTGACTTGGCTGGTGGCAGTGGAGATCTAACCCGACTATTAGCTAAAAAAGTGGGAGAAACAGGCCAGGTTATTCTTGCCGATATTAATGACGCCATGCTACAGGTCGGTCGCGATCGCCTATTAAATGAAGGACTTTATAAAAACATTAATTTTGTGCAAGGAAATGCCCAATGTCTGCCTTTCGCAAATAATACGTTTCATTGTATTACTATGGGATTCGGACTTAGAAACGTGACGGACAAAGAAGAAGCGCTCCGCTCCATGTATAGAGTATGTAAACCTGGTGGAAAACTCATGATTTTAGAGTTCTCAACGCCCACGCTTCCAGGGTTAAAGTCCGTGTATGACTGGTATTCATTTAATATTTTGCCCAAACTGGGAAAGTTATTTGCTCAAGATGCGAGCAGTTATCAATATCTTGCGGAGTCAATACGGATGCATCCTGATCAAGAGTCTCTACAGACATTGATCGAAAAAGCAGGATTTGAAGATTGTCATTATCATAATTTAAGTGGAGGCATTGTTGCGTTGCACATTGCCTACAAATATTGAGTTGATTATGTTAAAAAAATATTCCTTAAAAGCACTACAAAAAGCGATTAATCAAGCGATGAATCTTGATGAGCACATGCCTGATAAGCTTAAAGCGCTGCATGGTAAAGTGCTTAAAATGGTTATTACCCCGTTGAATGTCAGTTTCTTTATCCAATTTGATGAAGATAAAATGCTCCTATTAGATCGCTACGAGAACCAACCTGATACGATTATCCATAGTAGCCCCATAGGTTTAATAAGACTCAGTTTACTTCCTGCTTCTAAGGCTCGCTCATTATTCAATGATAAAGTCCATATGTCTGGAGACATAGAATTGGGACAAAAAGTTAAAAAATTATTTGATGAAATGGATATAGATTGGGAAGGGCATTTAGCTCATTTTACAGGTGATGTAGTGGCCCATCAAATCGGCTCATTAGTGCGTAAGGGTATAGCTTTTAAAAGACAACTTAGCCAAAATATGCGTCATAACATCACCGAATATCTGCAAGAAGAACTACGCTTATTTCCTTCACGCGATGAATTAGAAGACTTTTATAACGATGTAGATGAACTCTTATTAAACGTTGAACGAGTTCAAGCTCATATAAATCAATTGCTGAATAAGAATGAACCCCATTAAACGATTAATCCGCGTCATCTCTATTAATGCGTTTCTAGCAAAATATACGTTAAAAAGCGCCTTACTGCTGCTAAAATTATTCTCGCCCCTACAGGTTGTAAAATGGCTCAATCCCAAGCGTTGGTTTCGTAAAAAAACGACATTGCCTCATGAATCACCCCAACTCTCTTTAAATGATTTTAAGCCATTACTTGCTACACTTGGTAGCGTGTTATCAACTCGTCAGGCCATACAGTCCAACGGGATAAAACAGAAGTTTGACCGCTTTAAAAATAAAATGACCCCGGTTATCAACCCGGAAACTGAAATTATTACAGAAGCAAGTAACGAGCCCTTTTTTTCAGAAGTAGAAATGAACACCAATAAAACAGAGGATTTAAGTTCTCACATTAAAAAATTATGGAATGAACTTAATCTCCCCCAATTTACAGGTGATGGAATAGGCCAACAAATAGGCTCTCTAGTAAATAAAGGTAAAGAATTCAAAAAACAAGTGGCTGACTCCCTGCAACTCAATATAGTTGAATATATTCAAGAAGAATTGCGTGTTTATCCATCACGAGATGAATTGAATGATTTTTTCAACGAAATAGACGAGTTATCATTAAGCGTTGGACGTTTACAAGCACATGTTAATCAATTAATGAGCTCTCATGAAATCAATTAGACAACTAATACGCCTCATCCACATCAATTATATACTTGCCAGAAATGGCTTGGATAATGTCGTTGTATCTTTAAGAATATTTGCTCCTATTCGCTTTATTGTGTATTTAAATCCATGGAACTGGTTTCGTAAAATACATTTAACTCGTGGCCAAGCGTTACGAAAATCACTAGAAGAATTAGGCCCTATATTTATCAAGTTCGGCCAAGCTCTTTCCACCAGACCGGATATATTGCCAGATGATATCGCCATAGAATTAAGCAAATTACAAGATAAAGTACCTCCGTTTCCAAGCGACAAGGCCATGAAAATTCTTGAAAAAGCTTATGGGCAATCCCCCCATGATTTTTTTGCACTATTTGATCCCATTGCCTTAGCGTCAGCATCTATGGCTCAAGTTCATGCCGCAACATTAAAAACAGGCGAAGAGGTCGTCATTAAAATACTCCGACCTAATATGCGTCGTATTATAGAACAAGACTTAAGTATCATGCATACCATCGCCTCTTTCGCTGAGCGATATTGGCCAGAAGGCAGGCGATTAAAACCTAAAGAAATAGTTACGGAATTTGAACATACTCTATTAGATGAACTCGATTTATTACGAGAAGCCGCTAATGCAACGCAGCTTCGACGTAACTTTATGAACTCTCCTTTACTCTATATTCCTGAAATACATTGGGATTATTCACGTAAAAATATACTGGTCATGGAGCGTATACACGGTATACCAGTTTCTGATGTACATAATTTACAACAACACCATATTGATATCAAAAAACTAGCCGAGCGCGGTGTCGAGATCTTTTTTACTCAGGTATTCCGTGATTGTTTTTTCCATGCTGATATGCATCCAGGCAATATCTTTGTCTCTTACAAGCACCCTAATGATCCCCAATATATCTGTATTGATTTTGGTATCATTGGAACGCTAAATGACAGTGATAAGCGCTATTTAGCAGAAAACCTATTAGCCTTTTTTAATAGAGATTACCGCCGCGTTGCTCAGTTACACGTAGAATCTGGTTGGGTAGCCCGTGATACGCGTATTGAAGAGTTTGAAAGCGCTATCCGCACTGTTTGTGAGCCCATTTTTGAAAAACCCTTAAAAGATATTTCTTTTGCGCAAGTGGTATTACGCTTATTCCAAGTGGCGCGAAGATTTCATATGGTGGTACAACCTCAACTTATTCTATTACAAAAAACTCTACTGGCCATTGAAGGCTTAGGGCGCCAACTTTATCCAGACTTAGATCTATGGACAACAGCAAAACCTTTTTTAGAAAAATGGATAAAGGAACAAATTGGCGTAAAAGCCTTTTTACAGCAATTGAAATTAAATTTACCATTCATCACAGAGCAACTTCCTCATTTGCCTAAATTAGCTTTTGATGTACTACAGCTAAAAAAAGAACAATTGATTATCAATAGAGAAATAAGAGAAAGCAGTCAGTTGGAACAGCGCACACAAAACCTGCAATGGAAAAGTATTGCTATCGGTGTATTTGCATCACTCCTGCCAATTGGAGTCATTAATTATTTCCATCTCTTAAATTATAGACACCTAGCATTTATTACCTTCGCGGGAGCAGCGTTAGCTGGCCTTTTTGCACTCATTAACCGTAAAGCAAGGAGTTAACATGGGATTAAGTGGTATCAGCCCATTATCATTATTACTCATATTAGCCATTATTATTGCCCTTTTTGGTACCTCAAAATTAAAAACTATAGGTACTGATCTAGGAGAGGCAATAAAAAATTTCCGCAAAGCACTAAATGATGATCATTCTGATGGTCCTAACAAAGATGAGAATAAACCTTCATGAGCGGCGGGGAGTTATTACTGACATTTATCGTTGCCCTAATAGTCTTTGGACCATCAAAATTACCTATGCTTGCAACTCATCTTGGTTTATTAGTACGCAAAATCAATCAAATCAAAGTACAAGCCGCTGCATTTTGGCAGCAACAGCTTAATGAACATCAACTAAATGAAAATCAACGTCGAGCAGCGCAAGGCGATGAGCAATACAAAGAAAGGTTATCTGAGCGAACTGAGGATTAAGCATACCTCATCAACGGTTAACGACGTCAGATTAAATTTTTGAATGAATGCCAAGCTCAATGTACCCTTGATGCAGCCAGCGTGGTCAACATCCTTGGTCGGATCAAAATACCCCATAGCCGTTAAGCTAAGGGGGGTATTTAGTAGCCTTAGCTTGACGGCTATGGGTCAAAATAGTCAAAGCGCTGGCATTATGACCTGGATAATGTGACAGAATAGCCTTGCTAACAGGCAAGAACCAAGTTCTGTCTCTGCCTCATTCTTACCCCAAGAAAACAAACAATTAATGCTCCCAAGCAGGCACTGGCAGGAATAAGCATCAGTGCAGATTGATAAGCTACAAGGCTGTATTGTTTTATACCACCAACGCCCAAGGATCCAGTCCAAAACATATCCATAAGTTTCCCTATGAGCGTATGAAAAAAAGATCCCCCAAGCATATTAATACAATTAAGAAAAGCGACAGTAACTCCTAAATAATGGGCTTTTACCAGATTCGCGCCCGCAGCAAAAACGATTACCTGATAACAGCACATCACCCCTATACTAAAAAATAAGCTCGCCAAATACCACCAGTGATAATTTTTACAGGATAATAAAGCCAGAAAGGCAACGGCCATACCAAAACCGCATAAAGCAATCACTGTATAATTACCTAGTTTTTTACTACAAAAGGCTAATAATGGTCCGCCACCAAGCATACCAAAAAAGACAAAAGAGATAAGCTGTGCCGCACTGCTCTTATTTATTGAGTAGGCCTCCATTAAATAAGGTATACCCCAGACATCACTAAACCCCTCTAAAGATCCAACCATTAAAAGATTCGCTAAAGCTAACAGCCAAATTGCCGGAGAAGAAAGCAATGCTTTAAAATGCTTTATTTTGAACGACTCATTACTACTCTCATTGTTTTCTTTATTTTGATTGGGTCGCAAAAAACAATAAGCACCATAACCAATCAATATAGAGATCAGTGCCAATGCTATCGCGATATGCTGCCAATCAAACGCTTCAATAAGTAAGCTGATTGGCTTGCCACCAAAGATTGCTCCTATCAAACCAACAGTAAAAGAAAGTCCTATCATCCTGGTATATTGCTTTGCAAAAAACCATTCTGAAACTACTTTTGATACGCCTAAAAATCCTACAGCTGAACCAGCGCCAACTAAAAATCGACTGAAACATGCCAGATACCAATTATTGGAGTAGGTAAACAATAAGGTAGCAAGACCGCAAAGCAAGGCGAAAGCAAATACTATATATTTTGCACCAAAACGATCTAAAAGCATGGCAACAGGAATCTGCATACCAGAATAGCCATAATAATAAAATGCAGCGATTACGCCAAACTGACTGCTGCTGATAGAATATTGCTCCATCATTTGCTGCATCATCAAACCCGGCCATAGGCGCAAAATAAATTGATATGCAAAAAATAATAAAGGAAAAAGCCACATAGCATAGGGTAAATAGTTATTTCTGGACGTATACATGCCCCACCTCATCCTATAAATCGTTTAAAGTTTAATCACAAAAAATCCGTCAGTTTGATTGTCCGCTTGAGCCACTCTCCCTAGAGAGGCACGGATAATCAACAACAGCTGACCGCTCTAGGGTAAGTGGGGCAAGAGAATAATATTGATAATAATGTTTTGAATAGATAAATAATCGCAGCACAATAAGCTCTGAGTAGATGAATCTACCCATAATGAATTGCTTATGTTAAGGCTACCTTTATTCATAATCAGAGGAATATGTCTTAAGTTTTCTATTAATTCCAATTAAAATAACAAATTGACCATTTGTTTGTCAACAATTAATTAACAATAGCCATCTCTTCTTCTCAGGCCGTAGAAGAAGGGATTTTAGAGTGTAATTAAGATGTACCGATCTATTTAAGAGAGGAACTCCCCAAAGACTACCATCAAAAGCCATGCTACTATCGTAACTCACCTATTAATAATCTAAATACAATGAACCATCCAATACTTTACACTTTTAGACGTTGCCCTTATGCCATCAGAGCAAGAATGGCTTTAGCTTATGCTCATATTCAGGTGGAGCAACGTGAGGTGGATCTAAAAAACAAACCTCTCGATATGCTAAAGGCGTCGGCCAAAGGCACCGTTCCCGTCTTAATATTGGAGAGTGGCCAGGTTATTGATCAAAGTATTGATATTATGCTTTGGGCATTAACCCAATCCGATTGCGATGGCTGGCTCAATCTGGAGTTAAAGGATAAGAGCGATGAATTAATTTACAATAATGACGTTCTATTTAAACCCTTATTAGATCGTTATAAATACTCACAACTCCCAGAAGAAAGTCAACTTTATAAAGAGCAAAGCCACCGTTATCTCCATCAACTTAATCGACTGTTGATGAAACATCACTATTTGCTAACTGATAAGATCAACCTCGCTGATGTAGCATTATTTCCCTTTATCAGACAGTTCTCCATGGTTGATAGCCAATGGTTTGAACAAACGGAATACAAGCACCTGCACGCATGGTTACAGTCTTTTTTAAGCTCAGAGCTATTTCTTTCTGTGATGAAAAAACATCCTTAATCATCCTATAAAAAATTATAAGCCCTATTATAGTCATCTAATGGTGCTCTCCATGAAGAAGGCACAACGCCACTACAAGGATTCCCACTGCCTTTAATGCGAATCCCCGCGGCATAGACCGCGAGGGCCATGATGTGGCTCCAGTTATGGATACCACGGTCTATGCCGCGGTAATTCGGCACTAAATAATCCATTAACTTAATGGCAGAATACTGACGCCCCTCGACTTGTTTGGGAGATCCAAAGATTCTACATTGAGACTAGCTCTCTGGATCCCGTGGACCAGCCACGGGACGTCGGTAAATACCTTAAGTAAGTACCATTGGGCCATGAGCCCAAGGACCAGGGAATAACTATAACTAAACGCCTCCTTCCAAACGCATTTTGAGCAAATAGATAATTGCTTTTTTCCTTGAATCAGGCATGTCATGTAATTCGATGAGGTTCAAACTATAGTCAATGAAGCTGTTTAATCGTTCTTGGGCTGTTTGTGTTGTCTCATCAGTGTTTGCTTGAGCCTTCTTATAATCGCGTTCTAATTCAATAGCAATTTGCTCTAAAGTTTTTTCATCTGGTTTTTGAACGTTATCTAAACCGGCAAGCTGGCTTGCAGTAGCAATTCGATCCTTTAATGTATTTAGCTCATTATCTGGAACAGCAAACGCAGCATTAGTTGAATTCAAGAACGTTCTCTTTTTATGTAGATTATTATTTTGATCCTTTTCCCAATTCTCTCTATCTCCTTGGAACGCCAAGACGGTCATCAATACTCTGAAATCAATATTTTTGCGTTCAAATAACGCCCTATTAGTAATACTGATGGTCCAATCATTTTTTACTCTAAAAAAGGGTCTGTGCATCATTGCCATTTCTTGATCAGTGACTGGATCATAAATAGTAAATGTTGTTCCCCAGAAGTTCATTGAAGCTCTAGCTAGTTTCGTTGAGCCATCTCGCCCATAAATATCAAATGTGGGGAAGAAGGTAAAAATTCGTTCCTCTGCATACCCCAGGAAACTTTCATTACGATCATAGATATCAAAATGAGCAGTATAAGAAAAAAACCTGGAACGTGCGGTTGCCATTTTATTGTCAAACGGGTCAAAAAATTCGTATGTCAGTAGAAAGCTAAAAAATTTTCTATATAAAGTACCTATTTTATGGGTTTTTGTTTCAATATCGAAACTGGTAGTCAAGCTGATCCAATGCTCGGTAATATAAAACTCGTTAGGCACCTCATTATCAGCATAAAGGTTGCTTGAGTGAATTAAGATGAAGAAGGAAAATAAAGTGGCAATTATTTTTTTCATAGGTACTTTCCTATTTAAGAGTGAATTTATATCGTAGCGCTACTGATTTTTGAGTATTTTTAATACACTATTATCAGCCGAATAGACCCAATTCATTCAATTTACAGGCAGTTAGCTCATATCCTGCAAGATGAACGTGCTCATTATAAAAGGAGATACTTAACGAAATATTAATAGATACTTTATCTTGCTAAACCTCCTTGCACACAAAAAACTACTTCCACACAAGCAGGATGCATTTACTTCATAACAGATTTTGTTTTAAGAACCATGATGCTTATGCCTACTTTATTTTGAATAGGCATAAAACATCATAGATGAAAAATAAGTTACTACTTATTACCAAACCAACCTTTTTGATAACGACCTAATGCCATTAAAGGCCAGCAATGACGATATAAATTATAATTAATCATAAAACCAGCTGACGCTATTGCGTCTTTTAGATGCCCCTCTTGCAGAGAAGCGATACTTTTGCGCTGTCCTTCACCATATCCAGGGAAACCACAACCAGTGTAATGATCCTCATCCCAAGTACCCTGTACATTCATGGTGTCACATAAATAGTCAATTCCTTTATGCACCGCAGGATGCTCGTACTGATCAACAGCCATCAAAGCTAACAATGCCCATGCCGTTTGTGACGGTGTGCTGGGGCCACAACCATGTTGTGTTACATCAACATAAGAAGCGCAAGACTCGCCCCATCCACCATCAGCGTTTTGATGAGCAAGAAGCCATTGAATCGCTTTTTGGATTGTAGGACTAGTGATGTCTTCTCCTACAGCCCGTAAGGCAGGCAATACCGTTCCAATACCATAAATATAATTAACGCCCCAACGGCCAAACCAACTACCATTAGGTTCTTGCTCTTGATAAATATAGTCAAGAGCCCTTTTAATGACGGGATTATCTCTCGTATATCCCATCATACCAAGGGCCTCAAGCACATGTGCAGTAACATCCACGCTAGGTGGATCTAAAATTTCGCCAAAATCGAAGAAAGGAAACTTCGCCAAAAAGAAATTATTATTCTCTCGGTCGAATGCCGCCCAACCGCCATTCTTGCCTTGCATACCGAGAAGCCATTGTGTCCCAGTTTTAATAGCCACTTTACACTGTACGTTCTCAGATTCAGATAATGAAGCGTGCCATAATGCCATGAGTACTTCAGCGGTATCATCAATATCAGGATAATTGGCATTCTCAAATTCAAAAGCCCATCCCCCAGGAGAAAGCTTTGGATTTTGTATGCTCCAATCCCCACCGACCAATATTTGTTTTTTAATAAGCCAACGACAAGCTGATTGTATTTGTGGATGCGAAGACTCCACTCCTACTTCTTTCAGGGCATTAATCATAAGGCTTGTATCCCAAACTGGGGATACACAAGCTTGCACCTGCATGGTTTCATTATCTTCAATACTAAAACTGTCAAAACCGTCAATCCCTTTGCGCATCACTGGATGCTCTAAAGAATGTCCTGTTAATTTCAAAGCAATCAATGAATAAACCCATGGTGGTTGAATACCACCCCACGAACCATCGGCCTCTTGATGATCAATAATCCATTGTATTGACTTTTTGATAGCCAAACGACGACCCGGTTTCCAAGGCATACGTTCGTAAAGTTTAAATCCTTTTTCAATGACTTTAAAAATTACACCCCATATCCCATGTCCTTGTGCTTTTTGCGGCATAGCATCTTGCAGGAATAAATCAGTCAAAGCGCAATGGTTAGGGATAGCGCATACAGGGCGTTCCGCCATAACTATAGTTAATGGGACAACAGTAGCTCGAGCCCAACTGGCAAAAGCATATACATTGAATGGAAACCAAGAAGGTAAAAAAATGATTTCAGGAAGTAATGTTGGAATTTGCTGCCAAGACCACTGACCGAAAAGAGCTAACCATATTTGCGTAAAAACACGAACCTTGGCAATTCCGCCTTTAGCAATAATAAACTCTCTTGCTAACTTCATGTTGGGAGCGTCTTTGCTTACTCCTGACAACATCAAAGCGAAATAACATTCAACAGTAGTACTAAGATCGCCAGATCCTTGAAAATACAACGACCACGAACCATCTTCTTGCTGATGTTTTAAAATGTGGTTCACAATTTTTTGCTGACGCACCTCATCGTGAATCCCTAAAAAATAAAGAAGGAGCAAAAACTCTGCTTCCATAGTGCTATTCGAATCCAAAGGGGCAATCCAATAACCCTCTTGATGTTGAATGCCAAGCGCATAATCTGTAGCACGTTTGATCACTATATCCAATATATTTCTTTTGGGTTCAATCATGATAGCTCCGCTAACCTAAAATCTTGTTCTACAGCCAAGATACTCCAAAATACTCATTTTAGTCCATGGCTTTTCCTACAGAAAAACTTTAAAAAATTTCCAATGGAATCTTAATATTATCCGTATTTAAAAGCTTCTCATATAGGAATAAAGCCTAGTTTGTTGCAACATTTCGGGTATATAAGGCTTTCCACAAATACAGGTACACTTGTTTTCTTGATATTTTTATAGCTTGTCGTTTGGCGATGTATGATAAATCTTTAAGAGTATTCAACGTTTCCTTTGCAATAAAATAAGGAACGAGACAAGCAAATTTAACACGACGGTTATTTACTGCCTGAATGTACAAAGCAGCATCACTTAGATAATCAAGAGCTTGACTTCGCCAGCGTTCTATTAATGCGCTTTCTTTTATAGATAATTCATTTACGAATTGCTCAAGATTGTCCTGAGAACAACTCCCCTGATAAGGTAAATAAAGACGTCCATTAGCTAAATCGCAGGGAAGATCGCGCAAAATATTAGTTAATTGCAGTGCTTTTCCAAAATTTATCGCCTTAAGCAATAGAGAACTTAAATTATCTTTGGTGTAGCCAGGAATATAGCTACAACATAATTTTGTCCAAAACTCCCCCACGCAACCAGCAACAAGATAAAGATAATTATCAAGCTCTTCATCTGTAGAAAAATGAACAATTCCTTTTTGGCTATCAAAATAATTTAAATCAATTAATTGTCCCTCAATGATTTTATTCAATACATCTTGAATATATATTTTATCTTGTGCAGATTGCTCATGGAGCAATTCAAATAGAAAAGGAATGTTCTCTATCAGAGCTCGGTCGGAATCTGAAAAGTGAGAAAGATAAGGTTTTACATTTTGATTCACTTCACTTAAAAGAAAAAAATGAGAGGGTTCACTAACTAATATTTTCAATTGTGCCATCATCTCTTTTCTAAACATTACAGGAATTGTGCTGTAATCCGCCAAAGTATCGGTTACTCGCGCAAGCAAATAGGCTAAAGAAAGAGGCAAACGTACCGCGTTAGGTAAATAACGTAAGCTTAAATAAAAACTTCGAGAAACAGATTTTAGTAGTGGCCAAAATAAAATGTTCCGTTGTGATAATTGCTTATTTTGACTTTGTTTTTTTCCAGCAGATTCCACTCTGTTATCCCTTAGGATTTAACCCTTAACACACCATTGAACAATTCCTGAAAAGCATGTACTTATCTTTTCAAATCGGTTTAATTTTATTTTTTTATTTTCTAAAATTAAATGAGGATTTTTTTTAATTTTCTTTAATAAAGAAAAGTAGGTTTTAGTCATAACTCGTAAACTTAAGGAGCCTGTACGCGAAACCTGGCGTTCTAGATGACGCGATTTTTCATAGTAATGCTCCGCCTGGCTAATAATTTCATTAACGGCTTTAATTACCTCTTCTTCATTCTCCACTACCATCTGATGAGAAATATCTTCATCATGTTCTACCCACTCCAAAGGAATAAATAGTTTACCGTTTTTAGCATCAGAAGAAACATCACGAACCACATTGGTTAATTGCAGTGCAATTCCACGGTATTCTGCCATTTTCTGTGTCAACTCGCCACCTTTATAACCCCAAATCGCAATACATGCTAATCCCACACTTGCTGCAACACGATAGCAATACTGATACAGATCAAGAAAATTTTCATATCTATTTTGCTGAATAGACTGTAATTGCCCAACAAACATGTCATGAAAATAATTAAAGGAAATATTATATTTTAATATCGTCTCTTGAAATGCGGGCCAGAAAGAATGCAACGAATCGGAGGGAAAAGGTTCCTGCTCAGGGTTTAAAATCATTTCTGTTTTACGATAAAAATCGTTTAATTTCTTAATTTTTTCTTCTTCAGCAAGATCACTATCGGCAATATCGTCTATCTCTCGCATCCAAGCATAAATCGCAAACAAGGCGTCACGTTTTTCTTTATTAAGAGTCAACCACATTCCATAATAGAAATTGCTTCCGCTTTTTTTTACCAGCTCCCGACAATGAAGATAAGATTGTTCAATGTTTCTGTTGCAATCATTGCTGTTTTTTATTGGTAATCGTCTACTCATCATTTTTTATGTTCTCACATTTTAAATGGTCAGAATACATATGATTTATACCCATGCGATGAAGCGAGGGAATCAATGCTCTAGCAGTATATGCCCAGGAAAGCCATGAAGGGACAAATTTCTCTGTGAATCCTTGTTCCACTGCAGCAATAATAGCATTAACAACTTTTTGCGGTGAAACAGGCTTTGGTGATTCGAAAGGATAAGGTGAACCGCGCGTTGCAAAAAAATCAGTTTCCACTGGACCAGGAAGAACCATGGAAACGTGAACCCCTTGAGATCTTACCTCGTTTTGTACTGATTCAGTAAGTCCAACAACAGCAAACTTACTAGCAGAATAGGCAGCCTCCAACGGAGCCGCAATACGTCCAGCAACGGAAGCAATATTAATGATGCATCCCTTATGGCGAGCAACCATGGAAGGTAATACCGCCTTCATGGTATAGACTACACCTAAAAAATTAATACGCATTAATTTTTCAAACAGCTCAATTTCTGCCGTATTAAATGAGCCAAAAGCACCTATTCCTGCACAATTAATCAGAATATCGATAGGCCCTAATTGTTCGGCAACGCACTGAATCGCTTGTTTAACATCATCAGGATGACTCACATCAGCAACACTAATAACACCCTGACCATCAATTTCTTTTAATACTAACTCAAGGTCTTGTTGCGAGCGTGCCATCAGACCTACTTTGGCTCCACGATCAGCCGCAGCCTTAGCCATAGCACGACCGATGCCACGAGAAGCACCTGTAATAAGCACCACTGCATTTTTCCATCCAGAAAAATGCGCCTTATGGGAGCGTATTCCTTTTGTTGTAACTGTCTTTAAATCCATTGACCACATCACTGTTTCATATTTATTTACAACTTCTCATTAGATTCAAGCAAATTAAATTTCTCTGCGTCCCCAAAATTCAAAGCAACAGCCGACTCAAAATGAAACTCTAAACACTGTGCGCTAATCACAAAATGAAAGCGATCACCCCTGAATTAATTGAGTAATTATGTTCATTGATGATAAATCAATTATTTTTCAATTGTCTTAAGTCAGAACTAATCTATCATTTTTCTCTATCTTAAAATAGCTCTCTGGCTAATAATTTTGTACACCATCAAAAACCAAATCATAAAAAGTAGTTAAAGCTGGAACAATATTATCCTTTCGTGTTATTTCATTTTAATAATATTCTTGATCTACAATGCAAAAAAACTGGACTCGTCATAGGCAATAACATATTCTATGAGAATTTTACATTTATCAGAAATAATTTCTGTATAAAAACGACAGTACAATCAGTCACTTTAGTCAATGGTTGTTGTATAACGTAAGGAGACAGCATGGGTGTTCCATTAAAACAGCAATTACATATGGCCAAATATATTATTGGAAAACGTCTACGTAATATCAAACGTTATCCACTGGTTTTAATGTTGGAACCTTTATACCAATGCAACCTGGCATGTGCTGGCTGCGGTAAAATTGATCATCCTAAAGAAATTCTAGCAAAACGCATGAGTGTTCAAGATGCATTAAAAGCGGTTGATGAGTGCGGTGCCCCCATGGTTTCTATTGCGGGAGGGGAACCACTAATTCATGAAAATATTCCACAAATTGTTCAAGGAATTATCGCACGTAAAAAATACGTTTATCTGTGTACTAATGCCCTACTACTAAAGAAACGAATACATGAGTTTACCCCATCACCTTATCTGACTTTTTCTATTCATCTTGATGGCAACCGCGAGCGCCATGATGAGTCTGTATGCCGTACCGGTGTTTATGATAAGGCAGTGAAAGCGATTCAATTGGCTAAAGAACATGGCCATAGAGTCAGTATCAACTGTACTCTATTTAATAATGAAGATGCAGCGGAAGTCGTCGATTTCTTTGATAGTGTCACTGCGATGGGCATTGATCAAATAACTCTGTCGCCTGGATATAGCTATGAGCATGCTCCTCGCCAAGATGTTTTTCTTTCTCGCACTCAAACAAAACAATTATTTCGTAACATATTGAAAAAAAGAAAAGAAAAAACAAAAAACTGGCCCCTGTCACACTCTCCCCTTTTCCTGGATTTTCTCGCAGGCAATCAGACTTATCAATGTACTCCCTGGAGTAATCCCAATTATGGTATTTTCGGCTGGCAAAAGCCTTGCTATTTATTATCTAAAGGACATACTAAAACATTTAAGTCATTGATGGAAAATACAAATTGGGAAGATTACGGAAGTGGGCGCCATCCACAATGTAACAATTGCATGGCAAGTTGCGGATATGAAGGGACAGCGGTTAATGATATGCTCTCTAGTCCTATCAAAGCATTAAAGGTGGCATTACGAGGCCCAAAAACAGAAGGGACTATGGCCCCAGAGCTGCCTATTCTCTATAACACTGTTGAAAAGAGTTCCTCAACTAATAATGCTCTAGCGGATAAGATCTAACATCTCAGGAAAAGAAATGTTTGGAATCCTCATAGCAATGCCAACCGAAGCGCGTTGCTTTTCCTCCTCCTTTTGCTCAATTGGCGAAGTGTATACTTTTACCCCTAAGGCACTAGTCGCCGTATCTGGAATGGGGGAACTTGCAAGCCAAGCCGCACAGACTCTAATCAAAAAAGGAGTAACGTGTTTGATTAGTTGTGGCACAGCAGTAGGTCTTGCACCAAGCATCAAACCAGGAACTTTGTGCGTACCACAAAAAATATTGAATCATAGTAAAGAAGTTTATTATTGTGACAACGATTGGCGACAGCAGCTATTGACTGGCTCCAGCAACAAAATCTCTTTAGATGAAGGCAATTTGATACATACCCCTAATATTTTAACAACAAGTAATGAAAAACAGACTCTCCATGACTCATCAGGAGCAATAGCTGCGGACATGGAAAGCCTATTCATTGCTCAAGAAGCCAAACGCCATCAAATCCCTTTTGTCGCATTACGCGTTGTTATTGATGACGCCCATTTCACTATGCCTAAGCAGTTAACTGAAGCGGTTTCATCTAATGGTGAAGTGGCTATAAGAAAAATACTCCTAAGTCTAGGCAAACAACCAAAGCTAATATACCCGCTGACTACCCTTGCCATCAACTTTAATAAAACGCGCAAAGTATTGAAAACTATTTCTCAAATGAAAATGTTTGTAAGTTAACTGTCTGAATTTACGAATTGCTTGTCACTAATGTTTTTGACCCGCAAACCAATAGAATAAACACTCACCGCTATTGCCCTTTCAATAGCATGAGCCAGAGTACCATCAACCTGTCCAGCTTCCGCCTCAAAATCATCTGCATTTAAATTTAAAGAGAGCAAAGGCTCTAATGCTGAAACTCTTGCCATAAACATAGTGCCAGCAGCAAATTTTAACTCCAATAGCTCTCTCGCTGAAACACCTAAACGATGAGACAAGCTAAGAAGATGATGCATATTGTTTCCAAGATGTAAAGTTACTGGTAAAAGATGATTCTCCGGAACTAGTAGACCTAATTTAGAATCCGCTTGAAATAGCTTTAGCCCTTCCTCTACAGCCGTCTTTTTTAACAGCTTATTATATAAATCCTGCCGCCAACGATGTCCATCCGATCGATGCAAAGATTTTTTAGTGTGTACTTTAATAATTAGACCATAACCATCTAATTTTACCCGTTTCATGATCTGCAAAAAGGGCAAAACATCTCTGCCGTGGTTATTGGTTTTTTCCAAGTAAAAATCAAATCCGCTCTCTTCCAAAATACTCCGAACTACACGCTCATTGGGGCTTGAAACATACAATTTGAAAGTCACATTATCGATGCGCCGTAGAAATTGAATTATTTCTAGCAATATGTCCTCATAAAAAGCGTGAATCACAATAGCAAATCTATCTTCATTGACGGGACAGGCCGCTGCCTCGGCAAGAGAAGCTTGATTTAAAGCCATTCTTGTTGCATCAAGCCATGCAAACCCATACTTAGTTTCTAAGTCTAAAGGAGAATCCTCTGTCTCTTGTTCTCGTAAATTAACGAACATTGGCATTACAACCGCAGACTCGGGGTTGTAATTTCTTATGTCATTACCTTTAGTAAATAAGTAAGATTGTTCTAGCGCTAAAAGCTGCTGTTGGACATCATTTTTTTTATTGAATATTCGTTTTATTCTACCCAATACTTTCTGTATCAACGCATTCATCTCCATGTTTTCTATGCCGCATTCAAGGCTTGGCAAGCTCATTTCATACCAGAGCATCATTCAAAATTATTAATTGAAAACCTTCAGTTTTTATAGCCGTGGCGATACAAGGAGTATGCAATATACACCCATTAAAGAATAGTCCTGTAGCATATAAAATCTTCGAATAGTAAGAAACAACCAATAGATAATACTGATTAAGATTCTCTGGTATTTAGATAATGTGTCGTTGTATAGTACCGCATGATCATATGAATCTTAAGGAATAAAGGAATAACATGGGCAGTAGTCTATCAAAAAATCATCCTATGCAAATGTTTTTAATGCTAGGACGCCATCGTGATCTCATTTGGCAACTGATTAAGCGCGATGTATTAATGAAATACCGTGGTTCTTTTGGGGGCCTATTGTGGTTATTGCTAGTCCCGTTGCTAATGCTAAGCCTTTATACGCTAGTTTTTGGTGTATTCATGCATATCCAGTGGCCCGGTGTGACTAATAACTTAATGTATTCTTTAATCATATACATTGGCCTAATCCTCTTGAATTTTTTTTCTGAATGTTTGAGCAGATCTCCCACTACAATAGTCAATAATGCCAACTTTGTGAAAAAAGTAGTGTTCCCTGTAGAAATTTATCCATGGATAATTGTAGGTTCAGCCCTATTCCATGCCATTATAAATACATTAATATTAGCCGTATTTTGTTTAGTACTACTAGGAAAAATTCACATCACTATGCTGCTACTTCCTCTGCTATTTTTACCTTTAATTTTAATCACTCTTGGCATGAGCTGGTTTCTTTGTTCCGCAGGGGTCTATGTAAGAGATATCGCTCATATGATGGTTTTTACCATGCAAATTATTATGTATCTTTCTCCAGTTTTTTATTCATTAAGCATGTTACCTGAGGTATTTCAAAAAATTCTGCTTATTAATCCACTAACATTTGTAATTGAACAAGCAAGAAGCCTCATCCTTTTTGGGAACTTACCACAATGGACAGGTCTTGGAATTTATTTCATAGCTAGTATTATTATTGCTTATTTAGGATTTATTGGATTCCAGAAAACAAAAGATGGGTTTGCGGACGTTTTATAAAAACGCTAATTAACTCAAGATTTCTTAAATTGACTGTTAAAATATTAGTAAACCAAAAGGCTAGATCTAATGCCCATTACTTAATTAGCAATAGGCATTGAATTATGTATTAATCGCTTCTCTTTTCCATTTTTTGCATAGAATTTATGCCTGCTGTTCAAAATGAAATAAAGGATTAATCCCTTTTTTTCGCACTTTAGGATTTGCCTTTAAATAATTCTTTGTGGAGAAATTAGGCCCTGGATCTCGTTGCTCTAAGGCACCAAACTGAACATAATGTACAACGGGATTTATTCCAGATTCTTTCACATCAGGATACTGAGCCAAATACCAACTCGCATCAAAATAAGTACTCTTGCTGCAAATTCTAATTTCTTTTCTACTTAATATTTTTTTCCTTATCCAAGTAATAGCTGACTTTGAAGATTGCTCTTGAAAATCATGGCTCTCATTGTTTTGCTGAAACACATGCTGCTCTTTACCTTCGATAAGAATCTTCAGGTATTTTATCTGTCTATCTTTATCAAGAATCATATTCTCTAGATTTTCTATATGCTTGTCTTTGTGACGAGTAGTATTCTCTAGATTTTCTATATGCTTGTCTTTGTGAAGGGTAGAATGCTCTAAATTCTCTATATGCTTGTCTTTGTGAAGGGTAGAATGCTCCAAATTCTCTATATGTCTATTTTTTTCTGTTAACATTTGATGAAAAAGCTGTGACGTCGAATTAAGTGAATCTCTAATACCTCCATTAATATAGATACTATTATGAACGGTCATGTGCTCTACATCTGATAAAATAGAAATTAGATAAAATGCCCTTGATAAGCCTTTTGAACTCTCAACATAATCTTGGCCTCTAGATTCAAATAGTATAGGCAACTCAGCTGTATCACCTTCTCCGACCAATACAGACCCAACCAAAGTACGTTGGTTAAGCAGACTCATATATTTGAAATATTTTCTACATAAACCAGTAAATTCTATTTTAGTTAGTTCATTAACATGATAAGGATTTGCAGGAATGCCAATTGCTGAATAAATATCACTGTTAGGGGTACTAATGATTAATTGCCCATCTGGACGCAAAACACGCTTTACTTCTTGCATGAATAAATCATGTTCGTAAAAATGCTCTAGCGTTTCAAAAGAAACGACTACATCCACAGACTGGTCATCAAGAGGTATTTTGCACACATCCCCCATAAGATATCTGAGGTTTGGATAAGTATGAACCATTTGTGCATGTGATACGGCTTCGGCGCATATATCAACACCAACGACTGAAGCGGCTACCTGAGCAAGAATAGCAGAACCATATCCTTCGCCGGAGGCAATATCTAAAACATCTTTGCCTCTACAATAAGATCTCGCAAAAAAATATCTATGATAATGCTCTATTTCTGTTTCAATGTCATGCCCTTCGGTAAAACGCTCGCCTGTGTAAGACAATACAGGATTAGGTAGTTCTTTTTTAAAAATTTCACCCATTGCTTATCATCCTTTAACTTACATATGAAGTATCTATTTCTTCCAAAACATTTAATTTTATTTCTTGCATTGGAATTCCTACAAGACCAGATGAAACGCTGCTGGACTCTGATTTAAAAAATAGAGCATCGTGTATCCAATGATGCTGTTCATGTGTTTCTTGAGAACCACTCGCTATAGCAACATTAATGCTGTATTCGCCACAAGGCAATAGCGGCATATAAAAAACAAAATCAGCGTGAATAATACTATTTTGAGCACAAACTACTGTCTCTGAACTATAAGTGAGAAATGTATTATCGCCAAATAGCGTTTGCCCTAGACGATCTTTAATATAAAAACCAATAATAGGAGAATGAAGATCTTGGTTTGCTTTCGCAGTGATATGAAGCGTCACTTTTTCGCCACCAACAATCCAAGCCAATGACTCCCCCTTTTGATTAAGCAGGCGAACATCATAAATTTGAGCCCCCCCTTTTCCAAAAGATGCTGCATCTGGGTCAAACTTGAAAACACGCAAATCATTGCGCAGGTTAGACTGATTTATATAAACTAAACGTTGATCTATAAAAGTATGAATATCATCTAGGGCTTTTGTTTTAAATTCAATGGAGTTACTTTTGCCCTGTTGTACTTCATAAAAAGCCTCAAGATATTGATCACAAACCTCTTTGGGAGAACCTTCTTGAACGATGCTTCCTTTTTCAATCCAAATAGCACGATTACATAAATTTCTGACACTAGCCGTATCATGACTAACAAAAAGCACAGTCCCCTTCTGCATAAATTGACGTAAAAACCGCATACATTTTTGCGTAAAAAATGCATCGCCCACTGCGAGCGCTTCATCAATTACGATTATATCTGCATCAACATGGGCTATTACAGCAAAAGCTAAACGAACCATCATACCACTGGAATAAGTTTTCACCGGTTGTTCAATAAAATCTCCAATATCTGCAAAATCACAGATATCCTGATAGCGATTGTCAATCTCCTTTTTGCTTAAACCATATATTGTGCCATTCATGTACACATTTTCACGGCCGGTAAACTCAGGATTAAATCCTGAACCTAATTCTAATAAGGCGGCAATACGCCCCTTTGTTTTGATAGTACCCTGTGTTGGCGTTAATGTACCACAAATCATTTGTAATAAAGTTGATTTACCACTCCCATTGCGACCAATAATGCCAATGGTTTCTCCCTTTCTTACATCAAAAGATACATCATTCAATGCCCAAAATTCACGATAATATTTTTTACGACTACGCATTAGAACCTGTAACATGCGCTCATGCGGCTTTTCATAAATGTGGTAGCACTTACCTATATTTCTTACCTGAATCACCGTTTCAGGAGACATACATCAATCCTTTTTTAATTTTTTATTTTAAGAAGATCACAAAAAACAGTCATTTTATTAATATGAGGAGCATATATCCCAAGTACGGGTTTTGTAAATAACTATAATTCATCAAGATAAGAATTGTATTAATTATGTTAATACGCTAATGCACTCAACGATTATCATTTATAGTAAAAACGTTAACTTCTTATTTTAATAAAACAGGGGCTAATTACTGTTTTTTTGTTGCAATTCATGATAAAAAAGCATTGCTAGAAGGCTAAGCAATTAGATCTTACGCTTCTACTCCTGGAATTTCGGGGCGTGTTCTAAGTAATTTTATCGATCTCTGGATTTCAGGGCATGTGTATAAGGAAGTAAATGAAGAGAAAAATTAAAAAAGCCATCAAGGGTTTTTCAAATTTTATTACAATTCCATCTAGGATTATTGTATCAAAAAAGATAATTTCCCCAAACGAAAGCACTAAGATCTTGTCGTCCCCTTCTATCTTGTCGTCCCCTTCGTTCCTAAGTTTATTGCCCAAGAGCCTATGTGCCCCACACGATTTTGATAAGGATTATTATTTAAAATCTTATCCAGACGTCGCAGCAGCCAATATAGATCCTTACTATCACTTTATACACTTCGGAAAAGCTGAGGGTAGAAAAGGAAGTCCTTATAATCTGCGTAAGGAAATAACCCCACATTGTAACACTAAAGAAACGGTGCTGCTAATAAGTCATGACGCGTCTAGAACTGGAGCGCCAATACTTGCTCTTAATATTGCACATGAATTAAAAAAACAATTTAATGTAATTGTGTTGCTTTTAAATGGCGGCTGTATTACTCCTTTTTTTGAACAAGCCTGTAATAGTATAATCAGTATTAATAGAGAGATACTTCCTGATAGCGTTTTTATAGACAATTTAATAAACGATGTGATTCATCGATATAACATTAAATACTCCATTGTTAACTCAATTGAATCCTTCTGGGTATTACAACCGTTAGCTAAGCGTTTTATTCCAACAGTACTATTAATTCACGAATTTGCGGCATATACACGGCCTCGTAATAAGTTTTTAGAGTCATTCTTATGGGCTGGAACTATAGTTTTCCCTTCCAAAGTTGTTCAAGAAAATGCCATTAATAGTCACACTGAAAACGCTATTTCTTTAACCCACACGATATCTCAAGGCAAGTCTAATATCCCCGGAGAGTTTGATACCTTTGAGAAGAAAAAGCATGAAGCCAATATTAAATTTATTACTCCGGATAATAAACATAGCCATCAATCCAAACCATTTCTAGTTTTAGGCGCAGGTTCAGTTCATTATAGAAAAGGGGTTGACCTGTTTATAGCGACCGCTGCAGAACTAAAACGCTCTTACCCACAATATAATATTAAAATGCTATGGGTTGGTGCAGGATATAATCCGGAACAAGATGTTTCTTATTCATGTTATCTTGCAGAACAAATAGGACGTTCTAATTTAGCAGATAGTTTTGAACTAATTGATGAAGTACCCAATTTAGAAGAACTCTATGAACAAGCGGATATATTTTATTTATCTTCTCGTTTAGATCCTCTGCCCAATGTTGTTATTGATGTAATGATGCTTGGTAAGCCCATTATTTGTTTTGATAAAGGCACTGGAGCTGCCGAAATTCTAGCAAAAGATTCATGCACAGCAGAATGTATTATTCCTCATTTAAGTGTCTCTGAATCCACAAAAAAAATTGTTCACTTCTATGAGTCGGCTGAATATTATTCTTTAGTTTCATCCAAAATTAAAGCATTAGCGCAAAACCACTTCGACATGAGTAATTATGTGACTAATTTAGTCTGTTTCTTTGATAATCAAGCAAAACTTGCCAAACAAGAAGAATTGGATTGTCTCACGTTAAAAAGCTCCGATGATTTTAACGAGAATTACTTTTTCAAACCGGGCACTAATAGGCAAGATGCCATTCGTAGATATGTAAGATCGTGGCACAGTAAAGTCAATTTATTAAGGAAACCAGCACCTGGATTTAATCAAGCAATTTATGATCTTCATCACCATTCACGAGAAAAAAACATTGAGCCGTTTGCCGATTATATTCGCTCAGGAAAGCCAGAAGGTCCTTGGCAAGAAAAAATGCTCATACCCAAAAAGAGCATTACTCTAAATGAAAAAAAATCACGATGTGCTATTCATATCCATGTCTTTTATACGGATATCTTGCAAGAGCTCATGGATCGCATCCAAATCAATAAATCAGTTTTTGACATATATGTTAGTACAAGTATGCAATTATTCAGCGAAGTATCCCATATACTATCATGTTACCAGCATATTAATTCTAAAATTCATGTTGTTCCCAATAGAGGTAGAGATATAGGTCCATTATTGACAGAGTTTAATAATGAATTACAACAATACGACGTAATAGGCCATTTTCATACTAAAAAAAGCTTGGATTTAAAAAATGCTCAGTTCGCACGCACTTGGTTTCTTTTTCTTGTTGAAAACTTATTAGGTGGACAGTACCGAATGGCGGACCAAATTATCAATGAATTTAAAAATAACTCAGAACTAGGATTGGTTTTTGCTGACGACCCGTATTTGTTAGATTGGGGAAAAAATAGAGCTTTTGCTAATGAGTTAGCAGAGCAAATGAAAATTTCTAATTTGCCCGAACAGCATTTTAACTTTCCAATAGGAACTATGTTTTGGGCCAGACCTGAAGCAATTAAGCCCCTATTTGAATTACACTACTCATGGGAGATGTACCCTGAAGAACCATTACCGTATGATGGGTCAATGTTACATGCCATAGAAAGACTAATCCCCGTTGTTGTAGCTAGTCAGGGATTTAAACGGGTACTTACCCATATACCTGGAATAACACGCTAAAATGAAAAGTTGATTTTAATTTATGAACATATCTGATCTCAAAGTTTTAGTATTGGGTGGCAATGGCTTTATAGGCTCTCATTTAGTGGATGCACTAATTGCCCAAGGTTGTACAATAAAAATATTTGATCAAGCACACCCTATTTCACCAAATTATATTAATTCAAAGCATATTCAATACATACAAGGTGATTTTACCAGCGAGCGAGATATTGCTAATGCCTTGGAGGGGTGTGATGTATGTTTTCATCTGATCTCCACCGTTTTACCCAAGACATCGAATTTAGATCCTATTTTTGATATAGAAACAAACTTAACTGGATCTGTCCGTTTGTTAAATCAGGCAGTAAAGGCGGGTATAAAAAAGATCATTTTTCTTTCCTCTGGTGGGACGGTTTATGGTACTCCATTGCATATTCCAATCGATGAACATCATCCAACCAACCCCATCTGTTCTTATGGTATTACAAAACTTGCAATTGAAAAATACTTGAGTTTGTATCAGCAACTGTATGGACTCAATTATACCGTGATGCGATTATCTAATCCATTCGGAGAAAGACAGCGTACTTGCTCTACTCAAGGTGCGGTAGCTGTTTTTTTAGGTAAAACTTTGCGTAAAGAAATCATTGAAATTTGGGGGGATGGCTCAGTTATTAGAGATTATATACATATATCCGATGTTATAAGTGCAATGATAAAATCCATCACCTATGAAGGAAAGGAGCGTGTATTTAATATCGGTTCTGGGCATGGAATTAGCCTGAATAAAGTACTTAATGAAATTGAAAATGTTACCGAAATCAAAGTGAACCGAAAATATACCGAAGGCAGAACATTTGATGTACCAACCAGCATTCTCTCCATAGATCGCGCGGTACAAGAATTACACTGGATGCCCGCACTAACATTTACACAAGGACTTATACGCATGGTGGATTGGATTAAAGAAATACAACCCTGTCCATTATAAGCATGATAACTTGATTGGTAATAATTCTAGATCCATTAGACTTCTTTCGCAACTCTACTGTCTCGGTGAGTTGCGAAAGAAATCTATTGTAATGCTTGGTTCGATGAACAAAGATTAATCGTTTAACTCACATCGTCGTATGCGACATCGCTCGTACGGTGGTGCAGGGGTTCGGAGCCGTGAGGCTCCTCTCCTATCCGATCCTACAGATACAGACCTTTACATAGGCTACACATAGTATATATATTTTTATGAGTCTGTTGATGATTAAGTTGACAACAATTAAAAACTTAATTTTTACAGGATGTCCCATCTAAAGACTTAGCCGGTTAATAAATCTGATTTATTTGGCCATAATTCCTTATGCTCTGGATAAAAATGTTTAAACGTTGTTAATAAATACTCCAAATCTACTTGATTCAAATTGCTGATTTTTTTGTAAATTTTAACTCTAATATGATTATCTAATTCATATTTATCATCAATCAGTTTATAATGTGTACCAATATTTTTCCCACTTAATAGATCTTCAGCCAAAATACCAATGATCCGCTGATGCTCTGGTTGTAAGTGATATTGGATGGGATCCCCCACAACAATGATGTCAGCCTCAAAAAACTGATTTGGAAATCCATATAATTCATCAACATGATGCGTATATAACATCGACGGAACTGCATTTTTTGAGTCTGGAGCAAAAGCATTTCTAAGGATCTCGTCACTCAACGTATATGAACTAGCCAAAACGTATATTTTTTCATTACTTTTTACTAATCTATTTAATTCACCATCTATTTGTTTTATAACCTCGATATCATTTCGAATTCTTGGAGATTGGTAATGAGCGGACAAAAGCTTAAAATTAAATTGATAGAAATAATTGCTTACAAAATTAAATGTCAGCAAACTAAATATCGCTAATAAAAAAAGAAATTGATATAAATTTTTCTGAAACTTGATGTATGGAATAAATATTCCCAAAGCCATAAGTATCAGAATTTGATTACAGAATAAATACTCATGATGCCATCCTAAGGATTCCATTCGATTAAATAGGAACCAAGATAAACTTATTTGTAATATTGTGAAAATTGTCCAATATCGGCTCTTTTGATACATGCACCCAAAGATCATACCTACTAATGCCAATAGCAATAGCCCAATTCCAAAGTAGTCAAATGTATTCAACAAATTATTCCATAAACTTCCAAACTTATAGGCTGAATGAGCAAAATTATAATTATTGAATAAAGCCTTGGTTAAAAATGGATTAAAAAAACATAACAGAGTTAAAAAACAAAATGATCCAATGAAAAAGATATTGAATAAGCAGTTCTTTAAATGCGTCCAAGTAAAATCTTTCTCAATTAGAAATTTGATAACGTTAGTTAGCGTCAAAGCTATAAAAAATGTTTCAAACCAAAACCCATACCATCGTCTTGAAAAAATTAATAACAGCAATAAAAAAACTATAATGACATTTCTTTTTAAATCAAATTTAGCAAGATCATCACGATAAATAATAAATAGTATTATTGAGCTGATGAGTAAACCTACAGAATCTAAATACCCATATAATAATGGATTAAGCACGGGGGGAAAGAATACCAACACGATGAAAATGTTATATAATTTTATGTCTTTTTTTGTAGTTTCTTTGATAATAGTTTGAATTAAAATAGCTAATATAAAATAACAGGGAATAATAAAAACATTTAAAATTGCTAACACATAGCTTAGATAACTTGGTCCCAGTACTTTGAATGGTAACGACAAAAAAATTGAGGGTGTAAGATTATAATCGTCGAATAATATGCTGTGGTACAACTGCTTAAACATTAATGCTAAATTGCTAAAAATCAGATTGGTAGTATCGCTTGTAATATTCCAGTATGCCCTGTAATCCCAATAATAAATGTATTTTTCTTTAATAATGACTGAATACACAAAAGCATTTATTAGTGCAATTATTAAAAAAATTATGTTTATTTCCGTACGAGCGATAGAGTGGTTTTTTAAAACGGAATAATAAGATATCCCATAAAAAATCAAATAAATTGAGAGACAAAAGAATAATCCAGGAAAACCTATCACATATCCAACAGATAAGATTAATGAAATTAAAAATAGTCCAATAAATGTTGAATCAGTTTCGAAAAATTGCTGGGTTAACTTATTCACTATGGTTCCTTCCGTACATTGAAGCTTTCTTAGCTTTATTGAAAAATGGATACATTGTAAATCAAAGCTGCTCTTGATAACATACTTCTTTTTGTTGAAAGTGAGGTATTTTTTAAGTCTGTTGGCACTTTTAGAAATCTCACAAACCAGGAGTCTCATAAACGTCTATCCGTGAGATCTTTGGTGGCTGAAGACAACACCGTATAGGATTATAGAGCGATTGTTAAAAACCTAATATTATTTGATATTAGTGCATGGAGGTTAAATGAAAATAAATGATTTATCCGCTCGTATTGATACCAACATGAATGTTATTAATGCGGCAATTCAACGCGTAATTTCAAGTGGGTATTTTATTCTTGGACCCGAAGTAAAAAGATTTGAAAAAGCCTTTGCTGATTATTTAGATGTTCCATATTGTATTGGGCTTGCAAATGGTACGGATGCTATAGAACTTGCACTGAAATCCGTAGAAATACAAAAAGATGATATAGTCGCTACAGTCGCTAATGCTGGGATGTACACAACAACTGCCATACTAGGTATTGGAGCACAACCTTTTTTCCTTGATGTCGATTTAAAAACACATAATACAACACTAACAGAGGTTATGAGGGCTATCGATGCTGGTGTAAAAGCTGTTGTAGTCACTCACCTTTATGGGTTAGCAACACCACAAATTAATGAAATAGCCGCTTATTGTGAAAAGAAAAATGTGGCATTGATTGAAGATTGTGCTCAAGCACATGGTGCATCTATTCATGGAAAACGAGTGGGGACGTTTGGTGATGCTGCTAGTTTCAGTTTTTATCCAACTAAAAATTTAGGCGCCCTTGGTGATGGTGGAGCCATAATAACCAAGCATTCAGACATTGCAGAAAAGATATTGCGCTTACGCCAATATGGGTGGTCTGACAAATATAAAGTCGAAGTACCTGGCGCTCGAAACAGCCGTCTGGATGAGATACAAGCGGCGATATTAAATGCTCTTTTGCCTAATCTTGATGAGGATAATGGGCGTCGTAGAAGAATTGCATCACAATACATTAAGAGGATAAAACATCCTGATATCATTTTACCTGAAGAGATGAAATATGAGTATGTTGCTCATTTATTCGTACTCCGTACGAATCGTCGTGATGAATTGCGTAATCATTTAAAAAATGTAGGCATATCGACTGAGATACATTACCCGATTCCTGATCATAATCAACCTATTATCCATGAAATGTTTCGTCATCTGACGCTGGAAAATACTGAGTTGCTGGCTAAAGAAATTCTCACCTTGCCTTGCTATCCTGAAATGAGTGACGAGCAAATTAATCTGGTGATTGAAGGTGTTAACTCATGGCTATAACGCAATTCTCTATTGTTATTCCGGTTTATAAAAATGAAAAATCTATTCCACGTCTTATTGAGGAATTATCTAAATTAAATATTGCATTAAACAATCAAATTGAAGCAATTTTTGTCATTGATGGCAGCCCAGATCAATCGTATGAGTTATTACGGAATGCACTTAACAATCTGAGTTTTAATGCGAAATTGCTGATACACTCTCGTAATTTTGGATCATTTGCTGCAATTAGAAGCGGACTGCAAGCTGCAAATGGTAAATATTTTGGAATAATGGCTGCAGATCTCCAAGAACCACCTGAGCTTTTAATTAACTTCTTTCAAGCACTCTCTTCTGATGAATGTGATGTTGCAATCGGTATAAGAACATCAAGAAACGACCCTCTATTATCTCGTCTCTTTTCAAAAATTTTTTGGGATATGTATCGTCGTTTTATTGTAAAAGATATGCCTGCTGGAGGAGTAGATATCTTTGGATGCAATCATATTTTTCGCGAACAATTGTTAAAATTAGATGAATCACGTTCCTCATTAATTGCGCTTGTTTTTTGGCTTGGGTTTCGGCGAAAATTTATCCCATATGAACGGCTTGCGCGAGAAAGTGGGAAGTCAAGCTGGTCGTTACGAAAAAAAATGGATTATATGATGGATAGTATTTTTGCATTTACCGATCTCCCTATTAGGCTTTTAATCAGAACTGGGATGATTGGTTGTTTCATTTCTATTATCTTGGGAGGAGTTGTTTTTATAAGTTCAATAGCTGGAAATATTACCGTCTCAGGTTACGCCGCTACGATGTTAACTCTGCTTTTTTTCGGGACAATCAATCTTTTGGCAATCGGATTAGTGGGAACTTACAGTTGGCGTGGGTATGAAAACAGCAAAAAAAGACCATTAGCAATTGTATCTCTAGTCCATGAAAATAATAGGGAAGACCGTGAGTAATATAAGTATTCATCCAACAGCTGATGTTCAAACTAAGTTTATTGGCGCGGGTACCACCATTTGGCAAAACGTAGTTGTTTTAGCAAATGCGAGGATTGGTTGCGACACAAATATATGCGCGCACTGTTTTATTGAAAATGACGTAGTCATTAGAGACCGTGTGACCATTAAATCAGGAGTTTATCTTTGGGATGGCATACACATTGATAATGATGTTTTTATAGGTCCAAATGTCACGTTTACAAATGACAAATTCCCACGTTCAAAAATATATCCAGAGAAGTTTCTTCAGACCTTCATACATCAGGAAGCATCTATTGGGGGCGGTGCAGTGATACTTCCAGGGGTGACTATCGGTCGTGGTGCTATGGTAGGTGCTGGTGCTGTTGTGACTAAGTCAGTACCTCCTTATGCTATTGTTCATGGCTCTCCAGCACGAATTATGGGTTATGTTAACCAAACAGAGCCGATGAAGTTACATAATAAAATAAATGTTTATTCAAACAACCATGACGATATTGTAAAAATTGGAGTAGGCGATGTCACATTACATCGATTTAAATTGGTCCAGGACATGCGTGGAAATTTGTCTGTAGGAGAGTTTCTAAAAGATATCCCCTTTGCACCTAAGCGGTACTTTATTGTGTTTGATGTCCCCAGTCAAGAAACACGTGGAGAACACGCGCATCGTCAATGCCATCAATTTTTAATCTGTGTTAGGGGAGGTTGTGCTGTTGTTGCAGATAATGGCATAACACGGGGTGAGATCTTACTGGATGCTCCCAATAAAGGTATATATCTTCCTCCTCTAACGTGGGGGATACAATATAAATATACTAGTGATGCTGTTTTATTAGTATTTGCCTCCCATGCCTATGATGAAAAAGATTATATCCGAAATTATTCTGACTTTTTAGAAATTACAAACAGGCAATTGAGCAATGCAGAGGTATAATTTAAGAAAGAAGAGTAAAAAATGGTTTGTATTTTTGCTTGGCGGACTCTTAAATACCTCCATTTCTTACTTATTTTATTTTTTGTTTCTTATAATACTACCGTATCAAGTATCTTATTTTTTAGCGTTCTCTATTGGCATTATCTTTTCCTATTATTATAACTCCATTATTGTTTTTCAAGCGGATTTGTCCCTGAAAAAATTCTTATCCTATCCCATCATATATGTTTTTCAATACATAGCTTCTGCTTTTGCACTTGCAATAATGGTTGATGTCATGAAAATAAATGAAATGTATGCACCACTTTTTGTTTCTGCTATTTTAGTGCCCCTCAGCTATACTATGAGTAAAATCATATTATCTAGAGCACCAAATAGTTAACGCTGTATCATCGGACTCATGTACCGAAAAAATGGACTTTAAGTATGTTGGTAATTAAAAATTTACAAGGTTTTATTTTTCATCAGCTGATCATATATAGCACCAAAATTAATCTGGTATTTATCTCTAGCTTATGATATTTCTTCATTTCTCGATACGCTTTAACAAGGTAGTTAATGAATATATTAGACACTCGAATACCTGAAATTAAAATTATCGAACCACGTATTTACGGTGATGAACGTGGTTTTTTTTACGAATCATTCCATACTAAACGATATGAAGAATTGCTTGGTATAAAAGATGTCTTTGTCCAGGATAATTTATCCAGATCGCGAAAAGGGGTCTTGCGAGGCCTCCACTATCAAAGTCAACAGACTCAAGGAAAATTGGTTTCTGTTTTGGCTGGTGAAGTTTTTGATGTCGCCGTTGACATCAGAATAGGCTCCCCGACTTATGGCTCATGGATTGGTGTCATTCTGTCTGGTGAAAATCGACGTCAGTTCTGGATTCCTAAAGGATTTGCTCATGGCTTTTATGTTTTGAGTCCTACCGCTGATTTTTTTTATAAATGTACCGATTATTATCATCCACAAAGTGAACTATCGATTAATTATCTGGATCCAGAATTAGCCATAGATTGGCCTTTGGATGGCGATGCTCAACTTTCAGCAAAAGATATACACGCGGATCCTTTACATAAAATAAATCCACAACTTTTACCGAGATATAAATGAAAATACTGGTTATGGGAGCAATGGGCCAGGTTGGCTCAGAAATCATTAGGCTTTTTGCAAATACACAGCATGAGGTAATTGCTTGTACACGAAAAGAACTCGACTGTACTAACCTGAGTACTGTGAGTTCAGCTTTATTAGTGATTCACCCCGATCTAGTCATTAATGCAGCAGCCTATACTGCTGTAGATAAAGCCGAAGATGAAGCAAATTTAGCTCACCTAATTAATGCTGACTTTGTGCAGCAATTGGCTCGCTATTGTACACAAAAGCAAATACCGTTAATTCATTTATCTACCGATTATGTTTTTAATGGCGCCAAAAATGGTGCCTATCGTGAAATGGATCTTCCTGATCCTCAAGGTATTTATGCAAAATCAAAATTTGCTGGCGAACAAGCTATAGTATCACAACTAAAAGAACATATTATTTTACGTGTTAGTTGGGTTTTTGGAGTTTATGGTAATAACTTCGTTAAAACTATTTTAAATTTGGCTTCCTCTAGAGAAGAATTAAACATAGTAGCAGACCAATGGGGCAGGCCAACTTCTGCTCGCGATATAGCTAGAGTACTATTAGAAATAGTGGAAAAAATAAATCAGTCGCCTTTTAGTGATTGGGGAATTTATCACTATGCAGGTGAGGGTGTTACCAATTGGTATGAGTTCTCGCATACATTTATTGACTTAGCTAAGAAAAAAGGAGCTAGTCTTGCTGTAACTCGATTAAGCCCTATCAAATCTGAAGAGTATCGGACTAAAGCGGTAAGACCAAAGAACTCGGTTTTGGATACCTCAAAAATTGGAGAAATATTAAATATTTCCTGTCATAGTTGGAAAGATTATTTATCAGAAGTAGTAGATGATTTTATTGAAAAAAGGAAGACCGTAGATGTCACTTAAGCAGCTCTTTGCTGTAAATCGCTCAATCGCTGCGCGGGAGCAGGGAAATTGAGCACCACATCAAAACGTGTAATCAAGCAGCAGTATTAGTAAAATGCTTACGAACAGCAAAGGAAACCTGACTAAAATCAAACTTATCACGCAATAAAGTCATTGGGTACTCATAATATCTGTAAAACATTGCTGCAATTGAAATTGTAAGCCCCCAATACATTAAATACTTCACTAAATCCTGATAATTTCCCAAATAAAATGGCAAGCAACCTACAAGTGCAGGAAGAAGATTTAGGAGAATCAAAGAAAAATGTATTAAGTACATAGAATAAGAAATCTTGCTTATAAAGACGATTATATTTTTAATGAGGATTGGGCTGTCATTCCAAGCCGATAATTTAGGTAATAGGAATAAAATGCTTATTGGAGATAGGGTCAATAAAATATAGTTTGAAAAAAATTCGTGAGAAACTACAGCAGAAATAGCAGATGCCCCCCAGAAAATCATGATGATACCAATAATAAAGCATTTATTTGCCCAAATACTCCAACTGCTTTCATGATAACGATTCAAATAAGCACCAAGAACCCCATACATCAAACTGTCTAATCGTGTAAGAACTTCTTTTCGTATGTTGATATCCCACAAATGGTTATCAAAATTTACTATATGAGCTGCCTGATACACTCTAAAAAAGGTGGAAAATATAATCACTATAAATATCCAAGATAGAATTATTTTTTTATGCTCTAATCCTTTTATTTTTATAAAAAAAAATAGGAGAAGAGGAGTAAGCAGATAAAACCATTCCTCAACAGATAAGCTCCAAGCTTCTAGAAATATATCGGGGGTAGGATAGGAAAAATTTTGGAGAAAAAAAATAAACTTAATGACTGTATATTTATCCAAAGAATCATATTCAAGTATTAGTACCCATATCAGTACCATAAAATAATTTGGTAAGGTTCTAAACCAGCGCCTTATCCAAAATTCAAACAAAGATCGTATATTAAAAAAACCATGGGCAACAGCTCTCAATAAAATATGCCCGATGAGAAAGCCACTTAATACAAAAAATATCGTCACACCATCGATGGGCATATTAAGTTTATACAACTGGTTCAAGAAAGAACTATTACCTTTTATGAGCTCTCCATGCGAATACACTACAATTAATACAGCTAATGCACGCAGAACATCTAAGCCAAATACACGACGCCCGACCATAAATCATCCTTAGAATAGCAGACAATTAATCGCTTTTTCCTGCGCCTTGCAGCTTGTCCATGGAGCCAAGAATTGCTCACTATCACAACAAGACACAGGGTAAAGGTAAGACTAAAACATTAACCTAACGGCTGAGGGTAAAATGCTCCCATTTATAAACTAATATTTTTCAACCTGCCCTTGCTTAATCAGTTCAAGCAAGTATGCACCATAATTATTTTTGCTCAACTTCAAACCAATATTTTCAAGCGCTTCAAGGCTTATCCAGTTGTTCTTATAAGCAATTTCTTCTAAGCAGGCAATTTTTAATCCCTGTCTATGCTCAATAGTTTGAACAAATAAGCAGGCTTCTAAAAGGCTCTCATGAGTTCCAGTATCTAACCATGCAAAACCACGCCCCAGTAGTTCCACATTGAGATTACCACACTCAAGGTAAAATTGATTAATGCACGATATTTCTAACTCCCCGCGATAAGAGGGTTTTACCTGCTTTGCAATCTCTATCACTTGGTTATCATAAAAATAAAGTCCAGTGACCGCATAATTGGATTTGGGGTTAGCTGGTTTTTCTTCTATTGATATTGCTTTCATTTGTTCATCAAATGCAACAACGCCAAAACGACTAGGATCTTTTACTGGATAGCCAAAAACTGTAGCTCCTGTTTTACGAGCAGCGACATCTTGCAGTTTTTTGGTAAAACTTTGACCATAAAATATATTATCCCCTAGTACCAGACAAACATTGTCTTGACCTATAAATTCTTCACCAATAATAAAGGCCTGTGCTAAACCATCTGGATTGGGTTGCAACGCGTATTGTAATTTTATTCCAAATTGTTCACCGTCTCCCAATAACCGCTGATACGATGGATAATCTTCTGGAGTTGTAATAAGAAGAATGTCACGGATACCCGCTAACATTAATACCGATAAAGGATAATAAATCATAGGCTTATCGTAAATAGGTAACAAATGCTTTGAGATACCTTGAGTTATAGGATAAAGGCGAGTGCCTGAGCCACCAGCTAGAACTATTCCTTTCATGCGGGTAATTCCTTATCAGTTATTCTGAATTGTTTTTGTTGTAATGTTTTATTCAACGTATTTTTGCACCACGTTTGGTGACTCAGATACCATTCCACTGTTTTGCGCATCCCCGTTTCAAAAGTCTCTTTAGGCTTCCATCCTAATTCACGTTGAATTTTTGCTGCATCAATCGCGTAACGAAGATCATGGCCTGGTCTGTCGGTGACATAAGTTATTAAATCTTTATAATAAGAAATATGCTGTGGTTTTATAGGAACTAACTCTTCTAATAAGTCGCAAATAGTATGCACTACTTCAATATTTTGTTTTTCATTGTGGCCACCAATATTGTAAGTAGAACCTACTGCACCATTCTTTAAAACAAGATAAAGAGCACGAACATGATCATTAACATATAGCCAATCGCGAATTTGCGTTCCATTACCATAAATGGGAAGATTTCTTCCCTCTAATGCATTGAGAATAATGACTGGAATTAATTTTTCAGGATGCTGATAAGAACCATAATTATTAGAGCAATTAGTTATTATCGTAGGTAATCCATAGGTTCTATGCCATGCTCTTACTAGATGATCGGAACTGGCTTTACTTGCCGAATAAGGAGAGCTTGGGGCATAAGGGGTTGTCTCTGTAAAAAATTCATCTGTATTTTCAAGATCACCAAATACTTCATCCGTAGATATATGATGAAAACGAAATGATTGACGCTCTGCTATTGGTAGTGATTGCCAATAAACTCGTGCTGCCTCAAGAAGATTGTAAGTACCCACAATATTTGTTTGAATAAACTCAGCCGGCCCATCAATGGATCTATCAACATGACTTTCTGCCGCCAGATGCATGACTGCATCGGGCTGAAAAGTAGAAAATACATGATTGATTTGATCATGAGAGCGAATATCTATTTGTTGGAAAATATGGCGTGGACTATGGATAATACTATCAAGTGACTCCAAATTTCCCGCGTAAGTCAATTTATCTACATTGAGTACCGTATCAGCAGTGTTCCCAATAAGATATCGAACCATTGCCGAGCCAATAAAACCTGCACCACCAGTCACTAGAATTTTCATGTAAATTTACACCCTGTAAAGCTTACTTAGTAATTGCAACCCAATTTATCGTTATGCTTTGCGGGCACGCAAAAAACGAAAAAACTCAACTCCTTCTCGTAAACGTCTTTTCATCATATCCCAGCTTACGAGCATTTCTCTTACAATTTCCCAAATTTTTGAGGGGCGAAAATAGAATTGCTTGTAAAAATTTTCAAGCTGGCGATGAATCTCCTCACGCGGTAAATGAGGATAACCAATAGCCGCCAATTGTATACCGGCGGAATTAACCAGATTGAAATTATGATTTTCTTCTAACCAACCATTTTCAACTGCTTGCTTATATAAGGTCGTTCCTGGATAGGGAGCAGCAAGGGATACTTGGATGGTATGGGGATTAATTTCCTTAGCATATTGAATGGTTTTTGCTATTGTTTCTTGAGTTTCACCTGGCAATCCCAAAATAAAGGTACCATGTACTTTAATACCGAGCTTACGACAATCTTGACTAAAACGCTGGGCAATATCGGTACGCAAGCCTTTTTTGATATTCAACAAGATTTGATTATCACCTGACTCATAACCAACCAATAGTAGACGTAGTCCATTTTCCTTCATAATCTTCAAGGTTGAGTAAGGAACATTTGCCTTAGCGTTACAAGACCAAGTGACGCCTAATTTTCCAAGTCCCCGCGCAATTTCTTCAACTCGGGGTTTGAAATCAGTGAAGGTATCATCGTCAAACATGATTTCCTTTACTTCAGGCATATTGTCACGAATCCATTTAACCTCTTCCAGAACATTTTCTACCGAACGAACGCGATAACGGTGTCCGCCTACTGTCTGTGGCCATAAGCAAAAAGTACATTTGGATCGGCAACCACGGCCAGTATAGATAGATACATAAGGATGCTTTAAATAACCAATGAAATAATTGTTAATATTGAGGTCGCGTTTATAAATAGGAGCAACGAAGGGCAATTCGTCCATGTTTTCCAGTGGCGGACGATCATCATTATGCTTGATCGATCCATCAGGCAAACGATAACTCAGCCCTAAAATTTCCGAAAATGGCTTCCCTTCAGAGATGTCCTTACAGGTCAAATCGAACTCTTCCCGACATACAAAATCAATGACATTATTTGATGACAGGGAGTTATGAGAATCTACTGCAACCTTAGCCCCAATCATCCCGATTAAAATGGAAGGTTTCTTTTCTTTTAACTGTTGTGCAAAAAGCGTATCAGTTGGGAATGAAGGAGTGCTTGTATGGATTATGACCAGATCATAATCTTGAGCGAGCTTCAGTGTTTCAGCTACAGATACATTGTCTGCAGGTGCATCAAGCACACGACTATTAGGTATCAAGGCCGCGGGCTGCACAAGCCATGTTGGGTACCAAAATGAGCGAATTTCGCGCTTCGCTTGATATCGAGAACCTGCACCGCCATCAAATCCATCGTATGATGGGGCTTGCAAAAACAATGTTTTCATCAGAACGCACTCCAGCAACCTGTGTTAAATTCGGTAATTTAAAAGAATACAAAATGGGATAATTTTACTTGTATGATATTTCAGGATGCCCCAATTTGTTGGTCATTCCTATCAAGTACAAACAACTAACCTGCCATCCTTTCCTATTTTAAAATAACTACCTCTCCAATATATTGTACTTGCAGAAAAAACGTACAACCAAAGCATGAAACTAATGCAATCATTTAATGGTGACAGCCAAAACCACTTCTTCGCACTAGGGTCCTTCAAGTATTTGACACTGATTATCCAGCTCATCACTAATTTTGTTATCCATACAAAGCCAAATACAATCACTCCTATCGTTGAGGTATGATTTATAAGCAAAAGTAGCATACTAAGTGCCGCACCATATGTAAATAGAAGACTAAAATAAGACCAAGGGTTATAAGTTAGTATTCCTCTATCCCTACGAATTTTACCGCGAATAATACCGCGCAGCGAATGATGTTCTATCACATGATCAACAATATAATTGGCCAAAACGATCTTATATCCTATATGAGTAACATGTTTTCCTAATAACAAATCCTCCGCCACATAATCGGCAACACGTTGTATGCCTCCAATGGCATTTAATGCTGTTTCACGAATTAACACGCTACAACCTAAGGTCCACTTGATTTGGTCTAATTGCTTGGCACAAAAAACACCTGGCATATATTCTGTCGCATCATTGACTGCTCCGATTTTTGCACGCCAGGTTTTTGCTAATGAACGGTAAGGACAAGTGACAATACCCACCTGCTCATCCTGCATAAATTGTATTGTTTCACTTAAATAGGTTGGGCCAACACGAATGTCACTATCTGAAATAAGAGAAAAAGAATACTTCGCCGCTTTTTGCATTGTTATTAAATTACTTATTTTGGGATTAATACCCAGTGATGTTTCACAAATGACTAGTTGAATATCCTTTTGTGGAAAATCGGCAATGATTTTATTAACCACACTGACAATGGGATCATCTGCATCTCTTACGCCAAAAATAATTTGATACTCTGGATAATCTTGCTGACAAAAAGAAGCAAAATTTTCATAAGCCATAGACTCCATACCACAAACAGGTTTCAAAATACTAATCGGTGGGTGAAAGTCAGTTTTACTTTGAGATGGCAGTGAAAAAAAACGGGATGTAGAATATATAGCAAAGATATAATAAAAGCTTGATGCTATGGAAAGAAGAAGGATTACATAAAACATGATCCCTAGCGCCTTATGTTAATAATCGATGGTAATGGTTCATTATGCAAACCGGCTATTTAAAATAATTTAAGCCCCTATAAAATTTTGCTTCTCTTTATTTTCATCAATTAAATAAAGACAAAATATTTTCTTTAAAGAGCTTAACGAAATCATTTCTGCTTTTCAACCTGTTCCTGAATTAAGGTGTAGACAGCCTTTTTTATATAGATTATGCTTGGCCTTGCTATTCCTAGGGGACTAAGTTTCTGTATTAAAGGAATGTATTTCTGCTTAATCAACTATTAGCACAAAATAAAATGCTTTTGCGCAATAGAGTAAATATCAAAATGAGCGCCTTATGGATGAAAAAAAAACGCCAGTAACTTTCCCTATTGATATTGTTTATGCATGGGCTGATGGTAACGACCCTCAATATCAAAAACTGCTCGCGCAAGTTAGCCGTAAAGACATGCATTATGCTCGATTTGCTGAAAGTAACGAATTATTTTATTCTTTATATTCCATTTATAAATTTGCGCCTTGGGTTCGCAAAATCTTTATCATCGTTGCAGACTACCAAAATCCAAGCTTACAAAATTTGCCGTCCTCTCTAGTCAATAAAATTACATTGATAAGACAACATGAGATTATGCCAGGCAATGCTTTGCCCACTTTTAATAGCATGGCCATAGAAACGGTATTACATTTAATTCCCGATTTATCCGAGCATTTTATTTATTTTAATGATGACACCATGTTAGGTAATCATGTCCAACCTACTGATTTTTTCACTCCTAATGGTGAAGGATATTTCTTTAAAAAATGGCTGCCTCGTATATTTTTTCAGCCAATTCGCTTTTTATGGCCAGAATTTAACTATTTGCATCAATCGATAACCCTGTATAAACAAATTGCCCAAAAGAAAAAGAAGAGTGCGGTGCTTTGGCATGGGCTTCACCATTGCCAACCATGCAGAAAGAGCATTTTTGAAATGCTTTGGAAGAATCCTAAGACGAAAACCATTTTAAATGCAACGCTGCACTCGCATTTGCGAGCAAATCATAATATTCAGCCAACCGCTTTAATGCATTTAACGGGATTAGATTCTGGGAGTATGTTAGAACGACAAATGCCTATTTCAAGCCATCTTTTCATAAAGCTACATCATTATAGTATGTTTTTTCATATCCAACTGCTATTACTCAAAAAGTTCAAACCACAATTTCTGTGTTTTAATAGCGAATTAAAAAAGCCTAGTGTACTTGAAAAGCAAATGAATCAGACTCTTCTGGCTTATTTTAAAATTAATACCAATCAAGCAAATAAAGTTAATTATCAAAATGACTGAACTAAATAAGAAGCAACTGAATATTTGTTTTGTCTCTCCCCATCCAGATGACGTTGAGCTTTATTGCGGGGGCGTTTTACTTGATCATGCAAAAAAAAATCATCGCCTATCCGTAATCATGATGACCTATGGAGGGAAAGGCACAATCAATCCTTTTCTGCGCGGCGAGCCTTTAGAAAAAATACGGGAACAAGAAGCGAGAGCCCGCTATAATTTACTGGATAACTTGGAGTTTATTTTTGCTGGCTTTAAAGACACAAAAGTACTATGTGACAAGGATTCTATCGCAAGGCTGGCAACCATACTTAAAACAATTAATCCCGATATTATTTATTTACCTGAATTTAACTCCCAATTATCAGAGCGACAGCACAATGATCATATCCATAGTGGTAAAATCATTCTAGCAGCCAGCAAGCAATTGACTAAACCAGTGACCATGAGATGCTATCATTCCATATCCATCAATAGATTAATTAACATTGATGAATATTATGAGCAGAATAACGAAGCAATTAAGTTTTACAAAAGCCAAAAGGGATTCCCTATATGGCCATTTTTATCCTCTTTAACACGCTTTCATTATCACCATAATAAAAAACGCAGTCGGTGGGGAAAAGACATTGGAGTGGCCTATGCGGAAGGATTTAGAGAGTTTGTATAAGCTCTAATTCACGCCCTCCCTATAGCAGATAATAGATATGGTGCTACAAACTCCGAACCGTAACCATTGAGATGATTTATATCAGCATAAAGAGTATGACCATTTTTAGCTATATAACATGTTTTTTTATCGCATAGTAACTCTGAAAGATCGAAAGTTTTTATTTGCGGATAGTCTTTTAAAACCTTTTTAACTAATAAACGATAGCTGCTATACACGGGGTTTTCATCAAACATTTTTCTAGGAAAAGAACACTTGTCATCATTGTTGATTAATCTAAACGGCCTCCACTGACATCTTTTAGGATCAAAATTAATTCCCGGATTATCAAACAATACGAATACTTCTTTCCCAGATTGTATGAGTTTTGAAAAAGTTCTCCTCATTCCCACCTCAAGCACATTACGATAATTTTTATTACCGAGATTTGTTACGTCCACTGCGTCGCCGTAGGAACATTGAGGATTATGGGCCATTATTACTGTTTTAATTTCTGGATCATGCATGACATAATCATAAGCAGATGCAATCAATTTATATGCGTCTTTGCGTATATTATATACGTTAGCATCACTTATTCCTGAGGAAATATCAATCAATGGCACGGCACAGCTCGCTGAAAAAACGGCGACACCATCATGATTAGACGCTAGATGCTTACTCATCCCGGTAAAAAGTTGTCCTGCATGAGAATCACCAATGATAGCAATGGAGTTATGAGCTTTTTGCTGAAGCAAACACGGATTATCATTCATAATCTCCCATTTAGGGAACCGTTGCTTACAATTTTCACGTGCTTCACTGGAGAAATCTATATTTTTATGTTGTAAGTTCTGCTCTGTAGCGATATATGGGAACCTCAATTCATATCCATCTCTAATATAATCCTGGTATCCTAGCCCCGCAATAAGCGTCATTAATACCACAAGGGAAACTACTTTAATCCTATTGTATTGTCCCCATCGTATAGGACATTCAACTAATCTATAAGTAAGCCACGCAAGAACCGTAGCAAGGACAATAGCAGCTATCCGAATATTCCAACCAGGTGTTTCGCTCTCAGTAATTCTTATGAAAGAAAGAATCGGCCAATGCCACAAATACAGGGGAAAACTAATTAAACCAAACCATACGATAATACGGTTTGATAAAATCACGCGATTAATCCAAGAACCAGATCCAGAGTAAATAATAAGTACAGTGCCTAAAACTGGAATAATTGCCCATTTTCCAGGGAAATTTAACTTTTTATTTATTATCAAAAAACCACAACACAAAAGAATAATACCTAAAAAAGATAGAGCGTTGCTTAAAACAACCCACTTACTTTGCGTAAAATTTTTATGCGTAATAGCAGATAAAATACCACCTTTTATGTTCCATTGCTGATAAGTACTCGTGCCGTATAAATTAATCCAAGCGAGCAATCCACCCGACAATAGCTCCCAAAATCGTGTATGAGGCAAATAAAATGTAGCAACAAAATTGTCATTAATGCCCTTAATGTTAAGAATAAAGGACGTTAATGCAGCAAATATTGTGACTAGTAATAAATTAAATTTACGTATCCATGCAAACCAAATAAACAATGGCCAGATGAAATAAAACTGTTCTTCTACACCTAAGCTCCAAATATGGAGTAATGGTTTTGTTTCCGCACTGTTATCAAAATAGCCAGTTTCACCCCATAAAACCATGTTTTGTACAAAACCAGTGCTACCTAATATATGCTTACCAAGCTGTTTGTACTCGTCAGGTAATAAAGCAAACCATCCAAATACAAGACAAAAAATTAAAATAAGAATTAACGCAGGAAATATTCGTTTAATACGTCGAATATAAAATTCTTTAAAACTAAAAGTTCCTTGATCAAGGTTTTTAAAAATGATAGTTGAAATCAAATAGCCAGAAATTACAAAAAAAACATCTACTCCAATAAATCCTCCCTGAAACCAATGGGGGAATGCATGATACGCAACGACAGATAAAACAGCTACTCCACGTAAGCCATCTATATCAGCCCTGTAATCGGAACTAACAACGTGAGGTTGGTATGACATGATTTTAATATCCATTAATTGCTATGGAGGTTTTACAACAATTAGAGTTGCAGCCATGTTGTTTAGTCTACATGCCAGAAATCTATTAGAAGAAAAACTACCACAAAATCCTTAATTAGTAACTTCTCAATAAGTATGGGAAACGCCTTCTCGAACGAAGTGAGAGATCTCCAGTCATGAGCACAGTGCCTGAATTTGAAGATCCTTCGCTTCTTTCGGGATGACATTTTTTCCCAAAGTTACTGAAAAGTTACCTTAATTACTATCATCATTTTGATTTGGTTAGAATTATAAGTCTTCTCATAACATTTACAATATAACCTTTCAATAAAAGCTTTATGAGAATTGAAGGAATGTGTTGCACTAGGCACTTTACTTTAAGTGCAATATTAGCTATTTTCCCTTTCTATGATTAACTTTTACATATATCGTTCTTTTGAAAATGTAGCACTGGAATTTGGGTTGGGAAAATAATGCAAGAAATGGATTCAGCTCCTATAGAGTCGACAACAAACCAATATAACCAACAGATTGCAGTAGATATTATCATCCCCTTTTATAAGCATGCAGAGCTCGTTGCTCCATTATTCAATGCTCTTAGTTCGCTCGCTCCAGAATTAACAAAAATGCATGCACGGCTTATCTTAATCAATGACTCGCCAACGGATACGCCACTAAAGGAAGCCTTAGAACAAGCATGTTGGCAATGCAAAGAATATAGCATTCCCTTTCAAATGCTCATCAATGACGAGAATTTAGGTTTTTTGCGTTCAACAAATCGTGGATTGAAGCTTGCCGCTCTTTCTGGCCATGATGTTATTCTTTTAAATTCAGATACCATACCAACTCCTGGCTCCTTAATAGAACTGCAGAGAATTGCTTATGCAGATGATACGATTGGATTTGTAAGTCCTAGATCAAATAATGCGGTTCATTGCTCTTTCCCAACTCAAGCCATCTATAGTCTTATGGATTTTGAGCCAGCTTATGAAAGTTTTAACAACTTGCGCGCGTGCCTACCTGAGCTAACGTATACTCCTACAGTGGTGGGTTTTTGTTTGTATATTAAGTCAGTCATTCTAGAAAAAAACAGATTACTGGATGAAATATACGGCCATGGATACTATGAAGAATATGATTATATATATAGGGGCAGACATATTGGCTACAAAGCGGCTTTAGCTAATCATGCTTATGTGTACCATAAAGGCTCTGTATCCATATCCTCTCTGCCAAAAGCCAAAGAAAGGTTGCTTAGAAAAAATAGACGTACTTTTATCAGACGTTACCCTGAATATGATTCTGAGATGAAACGTTATTTGTCTAGTCATTATTACAAGACTGAAAGGCTCTTGCATGGCTTATTAAAAGACGCCCAAGGAAAAATAGGCATTGTATTCGATTTGACTCGTTTAAGTTTTTTATACGGTAAAAGAGCAAAAGCAACAAAATTAATCTTAGAAATGTTATCAAAACATTGGCATCAGCATTTTATTTTTTTCGTTAAATGCTCCAGGAAAACATGGCTACTCCATCAATTATATAAACTAAACCATGTTCATTTTTTTTCAGCAAAGCACATTAATTCTTGTGCAATATCATGTAGGGTTATCGAAGATAACCTGTCACGTAACGAATTAAAGCGCATGTCCAATTTGGCAGCCCATAATGTATATTTTTTATTGAATAATGGCGCTCATGAAACTAAAAACCGCACTCAACAACGCCGCTGGCATTTTTTATCTCATTATGCCCAGAGTATCAAAATGCCTCAGGATCTATTAAAGGATGAAGAAATAATTAATCTGTTTTTTAATCTAATAAATCATCCTGATTTAATTGCTAATCATGTGCTGTCACGCAAGGAACAAATTACCTCCCTATAGAATTCCAATGCACAACAAAATATCAATTATAATTTAGACCACTCAAATCTATAATGTTTTCTTCTCAGCAGTAATAGCTTTCTCTTTAGGAATAATAACACCGCCACCTAGTGCCTTATAAAGATTAACCATAGCCACTTGATACATAACCATACTTTGTAAATATGCGTTTTCCAAATAACCCAATTCTTCTTCAGAACGTAATACTGTACTAAAATCAGAAGCACCTTTCTCGTAACTGTCTTTTGATAATCTTAAAACAAGCCGCTTATGTCTGGCAGCTTCACGAAGATGACGTGTGCTCTCTTTATAGTGCTTACAATAATTATATTGAATCTCAACTTCATGTAAGGCATTCATAACCACAATTTCATATTGAAGAGCGGCCAATACTTTCTCCCGCTTTTTCAGATCAATAGTCCGATATAAACTTAGATCCAATATAGAGGCGTTAAATGTTCCGAACAGGGTAGATTCCGGATTTCGAATAGCGAAAAGGTTACTGGCAAGTGTCTGAGTTTGCCAACCTAATAACCAACCTATATTGATTTGAGGAAATAAATTAGCTATGGCAACTTTAATACTAGCATGCGCAGCAGCTACTCGCTGCTCTGCGGCGATAATGTCTGGCCTACGACGTAAAAGATCGGAAGGAACTCCCAGATTTATATCTTGTGTTATCTGAGGAATCGGTTTGACCGGTAATAGTTTTTTAGCTAAAACCCCCGGATTATTGCCGGTTAACAATTCAATTTTATGCAAAATTGCCATGATTTCTGCTTTATTTTGTTCTAGTTTTGATAATTGACTTTCAATTAAGGATTTCTGTTGCGCAATATCAATATATTTTGCCTGGCCTGCTTTATGTTGTGAGGTGGCAAACTGCAGAATCTGTTTGCTTCCAGCCAGATTGTGGATCAATATCGATTGCCTTGCTTGGGCTTCACGTAACCCTAGGTAGGAGATTGTAATTTCCGTATATAAATTAATTAAAGCAAAATTACGATCTGCCTCACTTACATTCATATTAGCTAATGCTCGTTGTTTATTTTGCTTTAACTTGCCAAAAAGATCGGGGTCTATAGAGGTCGTCAATGCAATTAATTGATTGATGGCAACTCCGGTTCCAGATGGGGGTAAACCAGCTATGTTTATTGTTGGAAAAAGTTGTGCGGAGGCTATGGCATATTCTGATCGAGCAGTTTCTATTCTTTGTTGGGCAACTTTCAGATCTAAATTAAACACAGAATGTTGTTCAATAAGATTATTCAAGATGGGATCATGAAAATTACGCCACCAGGCTTCTTCATTATTAACGATAGGCTTACTATTTGCTCCTCCCTCAGTCCAATTTGTGGGAACAGATGCCGTAGGGGGGACATATTTGGGACCAAAAGAACACCCCGTCAATGTCATTGATAGACCTAATATACAGTAAGAAATATAATGTTTCATTAAATCACTAGCTTTTTTTAATCAAAATATGGGCGTCAAATTGCTGACCCGCGGCTAAATTGGGATAATCATCCCTATTAAAAGAATACAGAGCTTCTTGCACACGAGCATTAAGGCGCTCTTGAGTGACAATATATCGATCTAATTGAATAAATTTCAACGGTATCTTTAGTTGTTCATGATCATTGCTTTTTAAATATGCACGTGTCTTAGAATTGAAATTGAGAGCGTCACGCTCATCTATGGAAACACGCACCATTACTTTTTTAGCGTCTCCTAAAAATACGACCTGTTGAGTTCCAACAGCAAATTCATCGACATGAACATTGATTTGTAAGACAACACCATCTTTAGGAGCAGTCACATTAAACTGGCTAAGGGTCAACTCAGCATTTTTTAAGTTAGCTCCTGCTACGTCTAAATTATGTTGCAATTGCTCTAGCTGTATTAAGGACATCTCCACTTCATGGATCTTTTCTTTTATCTCTGCTTGACTGACGGCACGTCTATCAATACTTTTGAGTAGCTTTAATTGATCTCTAGAGTGACGTAAAGTCTTTTCTTGAATAGCAACGTTATTTTTCGCTTGTTTAAGCGCAATTTTGCTGACTAACAGCCCATGTTTAGCCGTAGTATCATCAAGCACAATCAGAGTTTGTCCCTTTTTTACCATTTGCCCGACTGTAACGTTAATTTTTTTAACGACACCACTTTGTAATGTTGGAACACGTGTTACATCATTTACAGAATCAACAATGGCAGATGCAACAATTTCTTCGTCATCAATAACTGATGTGGTCAGTTTTTGAGAGGTTGGCATTTTAGAGCTAAGTAATAAGAAAAAACTTATCCCAATACCCAAAAGTAACAATAGGCTGTAACTAATAATCTTTTTTCTCATGCATTTTCCTCTTGATAAGAGATTTTGTAATCATTTAATCCCTTAAATTCATATATTTTATTAGCATGTTTAGTAATACGATGATCATGAGTTGATATTAAAAAGGTACATCCTTTAGTCGCGGCATATTCCTGTATCAAAGAAAACACTAAGTTAGTACTATCATGATCCAAATTACTGGTTGGCTCATCACAGATAATTAAGCGCGGCGCACGAATCAATGCTCGCCCCATCGCTACTCTTTGCTTCTGTCCCCCGGAAAGGTTATCTAATTTCGAATAAATGTGAATTTCAAGTCCTAAACGAATCATTAGTTGTCTGGCTTGCTGATATGCTTGTTTAGGAGATACACCATCAATCAATAGCGGTAAAGCCAGGTTTTCAAGGGCAGATAGTGCAGGAAATAGGTGAAGGTGTTGAAAAAGAAAGCTTATATGAGATGCACGAAACGCTACCTTTTTTTGAGGTGGCATACTATATAAATCGTCCCCACAGACTTCGCAAGAACCTTTATCTGGCGTCAAAATCCCTCCGGTGATCATCAGGAGCGTAGTTTTTCCACACCCAGACGCCCCCATCAGCATACCAATTTCACCTTGATGAAGCATTAATGAAAAATTATCTAATACGGTCACCATGGAAATGCCAGTTTGATAGATTTTTGAAATGCCCGTACAACGTAAGGTAGGCACTTCCTCATTCCTTGCTAATCCGAATCGCGACATAATTCTACCGTATCCAAACGAATAACTTTCAAAATACCAAAATAAGAAGCAAATGCAACAACGAGAGTTGTCCCTGCGGCTCCCAGAAAAATAATTTGCCATGTTAGATGAAAGGCAATTACTGTATCACAAAAAATTAATCCAAATAAGACCGTAAGTAATAATCCTATAAGGTAACCTAATCCACCAGTGACTCCGGCTTGAAACAATACCATTTTCATTAAAAGAGAACTGGAGACCCCTAACATCTTCAGCATCCCGAACTGATGTAAATGTGAGACAACAAAATTATTGAAAATTTGCCACATCATCACAAGACCAATGGTAAACCCTATAATTGCAATTGAGACAAAGCCCATTACAATAGGAGTTTGATCGCGAAAATATTTATTGGAACGATCGGCAAATTGCGATGGGGTAAAGGCAAAGTATTTCGTTATTTTCTGAATTTCACTGGCAACTTGGCTGACATCATATGAAGGCTTTACTTTAACCAAAATGAAAGAAGGATGGCCTAATACATTAGGAATATGCGTACTGACCATATACGCTTTAGGTTCTGTCATATAAGTGCGTAAGGGACTACTAATACCCGCTACAGTCCAAGTATTTCGTCCTTCAACTAATTTATCGCCCATCTGGATTGTTTTTCTATTTTCTGTTTCCAATTGTTTTAGGCTATAGCCGTCAATGATGACGGCATTGGCATGATGGATAGCAGAACGAACCCCATTCAGCATGGTCTTGGGCAAGCCGATTAACGATTGAGCATCAACGCCAATAATCTCCCAATTTTGTTGTTTTTTCGTTTTGAGATGCTTCATTGAATACCAGGTACGGTATAAAGGTACGGCCCAAAGTACTCCTGGAACGCTTCGCACACGATAAATGTCTGTTGCCTTGAAAAAGGTAGGCTGATCAAATGAAAAAGAGCTTCCCCCCATAACCCATAAATCGGGCTCTGTAATTGCATGAATAGGGGAAACAAGGCGATCAGTTACTCCTTGGTAAACGCTGGGTTGTTGCATGATAATAAAAGCAGAAAATGTGGCACCGATGATCATGCCGATGAAACGCTTCTTGCCGTTAATAAGCATCCTAAAAGCGACTAAGAACAGATTAACGTGTTTTGTATCAATAAGATATTTTAAGAGCTTACTCGTTATTTCTTTTAACTTAGTTCCATTAAACTGCATAAAATATATACTCACTTAACCCTGTATTTGATGGTTGGAACAGCATAAATACCATTTTTTGTCCTGAGACCTCAATTATAACTAAAAAGAGGATTCTTATCATCAACCACTGTTGGTTCTTTTACTGCATTAATCAGGCTAATTGTACAACAACTACTGCATTATCATCGGCTGATGAAGCTTCTTCCGAATAAAGCAGTGATGTATAAGCGCTATAATCTGCTACACTTTTTCCTTTTTTGCAAGTTATCTTCGATGCGCATGCAACCTCTTATTCACTATTAATCGTCTATAATTAATTTATTAAACAAGGAGGTTGTCATGAATTATAAGAATATCTTAGTCGCATTGGATGATAGCGAAATCACTGATCTGGTATTACAAGAAGTGCTTAAATTCAAAGAACATCAAAATAGCAACATCCGCCTTATTCATATAATTGATGCAACACTTATTTATCATGGAGGCCCTGGCTTTGATTATCTTACGGTAATTAATGCGTGTCTTAAAGAAGGGCAGAAATTATTAGACCGAGCCAAAGAAACGATATGTCATCATATGAAAATCAACGTAGATCAAAAAGTTGTTGAACTGAAACCATTTCAAGGCAGAATTGCTGAAGCCATAGTTAAAGAGGCTCAAGAATGGCCAGCGGATCTCTTAGTGATGGGAACCCACGGCCGTCGAGGTTTTAGCCATTTATTGTTAGGTAGTGTTGCTGAAAATACAATAAGACTTGCAACAATGCCCATGTTACTTGTACCGGCTCATCTAGCGAAGTAAAAGGACATTCTATGTTACTAGCAGCAATTATTTTATTTCTTATCACCATAGTATTTGGTGTCGTCATTTTAGCCGCACTATTAGAAGAAAGACCAACACCTAAAAGAGCCGTATTTATTCATGGAAGCATGGCGGCAGTTGCCTTATTACTTATAATAATTTATATGTTTATTTATGGCACAGCTCCTTTGCTAATAGCAGGCTTAGTGTTGCTCCTTCTCGGAGCATTAGGAGGACTCACCCTGTTCATCATGGATAAGAAAGGAAAGACCGCTCCCAAATTATTGGTTATCCTTCATCCAATAATTGCTGTGATTGGATTAGTAACTGTGATTATTTATGTATTGCCATAGTAACTTCTCAATAAGTCCGGAAAACGGTCATCTCGAACACCGTGAGAGATCTCCTGAGACAGACACAAAGCCAATATCCAGGAGATTTCTCATGTTGCTCGGAATGACGTGTTGCCGGATTTATTGAGAAGTTTACCTGCCATAGCCAATAATGAACAAATACTACTATCTATTAATCTCCAAAGCGGCTCATTGGCCTATGGCAATATGGTGCTTTACGGTGCTTCATATAATAATTCTGATGATATTCTTCCGCAGGCCACCAAGGTTGAGCTTCTATTAACCGAGTAGCCACTTGATATCCTCTTTGTCTCAATTGTTGAATCAAAGACTCTGCCTCACTCTTTTGTTCTTGGTTAAAATAAAATACAGCACTTTGGTATTGTTGCCCTAAATCAGGACCTTGCCCAGTTCGTTGTGTTGGATCATGAATTTCAAAAAAACGTTTTAAAATATGGTAGTAGTCAGTTTTGGCTCGGTCATAAATGACGCGCACGGCTTCATAATGGCCTGTGCTGCCACGACATACCTGCTCATAGCTGGGATCTAAAGTATGTCCACCGGTATAACCTGACTCAACCCTTAATACTCCGGGAATCTGATGTAAGAAATGTTCCACCCCCCAAAAGCAACCACCTGCCACTATGGCCTCTTCAGTGTCCAAGACTTGATTATCGGCTACAAAATCAAGCGAAGCGGAGTTAACACAATGACGTAAATTCTTATGCGTAAATCCCTCCCCGGTAAATACATGCCCTAAATGAGCATCACAGCGAGCACATAGTATTTCCATGCGGCGACCATCCGGATCAGGCTCTTGTTTTACGGCATGAACGATATCATCATCAAAACTAGGCCATCCACAACCTGAGTGAAACTGACTCCCACCACGAAACAAAGCTAATCCACAACGCCGACATAGGTAGGTACCTTGAGTCATAACCGTGTTGTAAGCCCCTGTATTAGGATATTCTGTGGCCTTGCCACAAACCACACGTCGAATAGCCGGCGTTAAACTCGCTGTTTTATCAAGATATTCGTTCACGTTTATCTCCCTAAAAGGGTTGAATAGTACGGGACGAAAGAGATCGGCGAAAAGAAAGATTATCCTTCTCATAGTTGATGGAAACACAACAAAATTCGGAGAATTTTAGTCTTTCTCCAAATTTTGCTGTATCAACTACGACTGGATTAGTTTGTCATTTGCTGACCTTGGCAAATTTTATCTGCCATATAGCCAATCGCACCCGCATAATAGATAGAATTATTATAGCGCAAAATCATTTTATAATTGGGGAAAGCCAAAAATGTAGGGCCGCCCAAAGGCTGTACTATGCTAGCCTGCAGATTCTGATAAGGTAACGGCTGGCCACTTTCAGTACGAACACCCAAAGCATTCCACTCACTGACTGGTTTAACAATATTCTTACCTTCTAATTTCATATCAAATTTAGCAGGAAGTTTGACTTGAATTGCCCAAGGTTGGCCAGTCTGCCATCCATTTTGTTTCATGTAATTCGCTATTGAAGCAAAAACATCTGGTTTACTTTTCCAAATATCTTTATGACCATTACCTTCATAATCAACTGCATATTTTACCCAACTTGACGGTAAGAATTGGCATTGACCTGAAGCTCCTGCCCACTCGCCTTTAAAGTCATCTAAACTGACATGACCTTCTTTAAGAATGCGCAAAGCAATAAATAATTCTTTACGGAAAAAATCCTTACGGTTAGAGTCATAAGCCAAAGTAGCCAATGCTTTAATTACCGGGAAATCGCCCATGTATGATCCATAACTTGTTTCCATACCCCAAAAGGACACGATAAAGCATGGATTAACTCCGTATTGTCGAGCAACTTCATCTAATACTTCTTTATTTTTCTTGTATTCTTTGCGCCCGATAGCGATACGGTAGTTATCAACTCGAGTATTACGGTATTTCAAAAAAGTTAATCGACGTTCTGGCTGAGAGTGCATAAACCCTTTAACTTTGCGACTAGGCTCATGAATTCCAGCAAAGGCCTCATCAAATAAACTAGGAGGAATACCTTGTTGTATTGCTTCTGTTCTAACCCCTGCTACCCATTCAGCCCAACTTTGGTTTGCAAAAGCAACTTTTTGTAATAGCATCAGCGCTATTATAGTGAGCCCCCACTTTTTCATAGCTCCCCCTTTATTCTATTTATAATTTCTTGTTTATTAATTTTAGTTAATATGCGCTCAATATAAAAGCTTATCACGTCTTTTATGGCATTTAACAAATGCATTATCGGCAAAACAAACGACTACACACCTAAAATACTCCTTTAAAAGAATAACTTAAGTGTATTCCTATACTATAGACCATTTATATTTTAATTGATGATGAAAATCACTTGGATGCAAAAAAACATGTTACATTGCTAAGAGCAATAAGAATGATACTAGAATCAAGGGCATTTGTCGGGTACTTGATGTAAATAATTGTGTTTGGGTTCCTCTCTCAAAAAAACGTTGAGTTAAGCAA